>CAYIPM010000008.1:0-13110 GCA_964365195.1 Candidatus Woesearchaeota archaeon | reverse complement strand
ATCATAAAGATTTTCTCGCCTCAAAAATTTTTAATTTTTGATGGCCCTGAAAATTCGAATGTATAGTAAAAGACATAAATTTTTCACCAAAAATCTATGCTTTTCCTAATAAGTCAAGGACAAAAATGGAGAAATATCAATGTCCTTGACTATATGAGAATTTTCAGTGTGATCAAAAATTGAAAACCCTAAAACTACGACCACGTTCTTTAGAATGAGGTTTTCAATTTATAGACATAAAATAGAAATTCAGATTTTGTTCCTTCCCCTCATTGTTCCTTTATTTTCAAATTGGGTTTAATACCTCGCAGCTTGCCGCGTCGTCAATTTGAAAATTAGAAATTGTCGGTGCGTAGCAAAAATTTCGCGAAATACTCTGTCAGCTTGCTGCTGCAGATATAGTGAAAGATATAGGTCTTTCCCTAATAAGTCAAAGACAAAACGTGCAAATATAAATGTCTTTGACTATAGCAAAATTTTAGACAATTTCTTTATTAGACAAAGATAATAAAGTTCTCAAAACAACATTTGTCACGCCAATCATCGCAAAAAAACAGATAAACCAAAAAAGCGGATACCAAGCTGCGGAAATAAAACTGTATTCCGCAAAGCGATGCACATAATTTATATTTTTTTCAGGAGAACTAAATAATCGGCTTACAAGAAAAAATAAAAAAATCTGCACGATGCTTATCTTCCATGCGGCAAAAGAAGTGCGGGGAATTCTCATTAAAGCATACAGCGCAAGAGGGATGGTAAAAAGATGTTGTAGAGAAATAATTTTTCCCAATAAATTTCCATCTGTAAAAAAATAATCAGTAATGCCTAAAAACTGCGATCCCGTAAAAAAATAAAATAAAAAATCAGTTATCCATACAAGAAGAGGTATGGCTAAAATAACAAGCTGGCTTATGATAAGATAATCCTTTCGTAAAAGAATGCCTATGCCGATGATAAATAACCCCGCGTAACAGAGCCATAAAGTTCCGCTTACACCATCAATGTATATTGTATTAATTACAGCAGTAATGGCGATGATTAAAAATAAAACTCCTAAAAAATACAATATTCCAATTTTGTTTTTTTTCATTATCACAATTTCAACTCTTCGCCAATATGCAATAATCGATTGTATTTTGCAACACGCTCTATTTTAACAGGCGCTCCAAATTTTACATACTGTGCGCCAACACCAACGGCAAAATCTGCAATAAAATCATCATTTGTTTCACCGCTGCGATGGCTCACAATAATATTCCAGCCAGCATTATGCGCGCGATTCGCAGATTCAATCGCTTCAGTTATAGTGCCTATCTGATTAATTTTTAATAATAAACTGTTTGCCGCTTTTTCATTAATCGCTTGGGTAATACGCTTAGGATTACTCGCAAGAAAATCATCACCAACAATCATAATCTCTTTTCCAATTTTTTCAGTCATATCTCTCCAGATTTTCCAATCATCTTGATCAAAACAATCTTCAATTGACGCAACGGGATATTCTTTTATTAACTTCAAATAAGTGTTGAATAACATTTCTTTTGTTAATTTCTTTCCGTTTAAAATATAATATGCGCCCTCTAATAATTCAGATGCGGCAACATCAAGCGCAATACTGCAGTTTATTTTTAATTTTTTTAAAGCATTATCAATATAATCTAAAGACTTATTATTTCCAATGCTGAAATATGCTCCTTCCAAGCCGATATTTCTTCTCAAATTATTTTTTTTTAATAATTCTCCAACATACTCATAAGCTTTTTTCCCAATGTTAAAATTATCAGAGAATTTTTTTTCTTGAGGAATAATCATAAACTCTTGAATTTCTTTATTTTTCATATTTTCTTTAATATGCTTTCCTCCCTCAAAAATCAAGATAAGTGGTTTTGGAATAAAAAATTTCTTTTTATTTTTTGATTTTTTTTTAATATAACAATATAAAGAAATTTTTTTTTCGGCGGCAAACGCTCGGCAGCATGCTATGCTTAGCGCAAGCATAGCATTTGCCCCCAAGGTTGATTTATCTTTTGTTCCATCTAGTTTTAATAATACATTATCAATTTTTAGTTGGTCGTCAAAATTTTTATTAATTATTTTTGGAGTTATAATTTTCTGAATGTTTTTAACAGCTTTTTTCACGCTTCCATTTTTGTCTCGCAGTTCAACTGCCTCATATTTTCCCGTCGACGTTCCACTCGGAACTGAAGCATGAAACGATCCATTATTTGTTTGAATAGTCACAGAAACCGTTGGCAAGCCTCGGGAATCTAAAATTTCACATGCGCGCACCCCTTTAATTAACATTGTAAGGAAACGAAAAGAAAATATTTAAAGGCTTCTTTTACAAAGAATTTAAAAAATGAATTTCAATCAAACAAATATTTATAAATAAGCTACATCTTACATTATTATGAGCTTAGAAAAAGAAATTGAAAAAAGCAATAGAGAGATTGTTTATAAATTAAATGAAGCGTCTAAAAAAATTGTTGTTGAATATTACATGCCTCTTTTTGAAAAAGTTAAAGTTATAGCTTTAGCCCATATGACGCAATCAGGAATATCTCAAATAAGTGTTGGAAGTTTAGTTTTTAGAAAATGCGGAAATTTTTATAGTTATTCTACCTATGATACTAACGGCACACAACCGCTCGATATACAATATCTTCCAACATTTTTTGACGATAGCAGAAAGGCGAATGTTAAAGAAGGATATACTCAATATCAAAGTGAAATGGAGTTAGTATTAAATGAATTCAGAACTGCTGTTAAAGAGTCTCTCGCTCAATTAGTTTAAATGAACATCATAACTTCATAGTATGACAATCGAAGATAAAATCAAAATAGACCAACACAAAGTCCTTAATAATATCCATGTAGGAGATTTTGTTGAACTTTTTCTTGACGGAAAATTTTTTCTAGATGATCCAACGCGGGACGAGTGTTATGGTGGCTATGTAACATCATTGAATAGATTTGGAATTGAATTATCTGCAACACATCCTGATAATAGATTTCATGGATACAAAAATGGCGAAGGGGATAATCATCAAAAAACAATTTTTATCGAGCTTTCTCACCTTAAAGAATATTGTATTTACCGAAAAAATTAACTCTTATACAAAAATTCTCCAATTCGTTTGCGCGCTTTCTCTCGTTCTTTCTGATGTTTTTCTAAAAATAAATTAATTTTATCAATTGTGTATTTTTTTAATTCTCCGGTCAATAATTTTCCGCTTTTATAATCATCATATATTTTTTTTAGTTTCATATCATCTTCTTCAAGCAGCATATGTAAATATTGAAAACTCACGTCGATATCAGGATTGCCTCCAAGTCTGCGATGTTCTTCAATGGTTGCCTGCCCGCCGCTGAACGCATATTTATTGATTTTTTCTTTGACAACTTTTGGAGAGTCTGTCGTATAAATCGCATAATGTTCTTCAGAAGAAGACATTTTTCCAGTTGCGCCTGATAACGGCGGTAAAAACCTGCATTGAATCGACGCTGGTTTGTAATAGCCAAGTTTTGGCAAGATATCGCGTGTCAATCGAAAATGCGGATCTTGATCAATCGCATGAGGAATGAGGCACGGTATGTTTTTTTTGTGAATTATCGAAGGCAAAAAAGAAGGAACTGTCTGCATCGAAGTATAAAAAATTGAGCCGAGGTTAGATTGATCAGTAAGTCCAAAAGAAGATTTCACCATTGAAAAAGTAATTTTTTTTGCAACTTCGCATGCCGGCCGGTACAAAAGATTTGCGTGCTGCGTATCAACAATAAAATGCGTTTTCTTCGGATTAAATCCTAATGCAATAACATCAAGCATGTTTTCATGCAAGAATTTTTCAGTGTCTTTAAATTCCAAATCTCTTTTAAATAAAAATTTTTCTTCATCAGGAAATTGAAACCATAGTTCAACATCAAAAACATCCTGCAGCCATTTCGTTAAAATCCAGGGCAGCATATGACCTAAATGCACATTTCCCGATGGTGCGCGTCCAGTATATAAAAAAAACTTGTTTCCTTTTTCATATTCATCCAGCAGCCATTTCAAATCTCTGCCAGCAAAAAATATTTTTCTGCGAAGCATGAAGTGTAATTTTTTGCTCTGTTTTTGTATGCGTGAAAGTAATGTATCATCAATAAGCTCAACACCAAACTCTCGCGTCAATTTCTCATAATCAATAGCTCCCGTAACTTCCCATGGCGTAACCCTTTTTTTTCCTGCAATCTTTTTCATATAGCAAAGAAATAAAAGAATTATATAAAGCTGGCGGTTGATTAAACAAAACAATAGACATAGCGTGAATTACGACACGCGCCCATTCGCATAAACTTTATATAGTAAATTTCTATTTGATTACGTATGAAAAAGAGTCTTAGTTTGCTAATTATTATTCCTATTTTGTTCACGCTTTCGTTTGTTTCTGCAAATATGTATTTCAGCGGTTTAGAGGATTTGTATAATCTTGGAGATACGATAATGCTTGAAGTTACAACAGAACCCGTCGTTGAAGGACGACTCCTTAAAACAACATTGTTCTGTAATGAAGCGCAGGTAATAGAATTTAATCAATTGCCTGACGACTCCGGTAAATCTTTGATACAATTGCCGCTTAATACACCGACAATCAAACAGGTCGAGGGAAGTTGTTATTTTCTCAATGCGTATGCCGCAGAATCTCAAAAGACAGCATCATTTACGATTTCTAGAAAGCTCAAAATATTTCTTGACACAGAAAATTTTTTTGCAAATCCCGGTGAAGAAATTAGTATAAGTGGGACTGCATCACGCATGGATGATCAGCCTGTTAACGGCGATATAGAAGTAACTATCCCTCTGTTAAAAAAACAAAATGTGCCGGTGAATGGCAATGATACAAAAGCAATTATAAATAATTCAAACACTCAAATATCAGATACAGTATATTACGGCAAAGTTGAAAATGGCGTATTTTCCATGCCAGTTATTATTGCAGCGAATGCGCCTGCCAGTCATTATCGCATAGATATTTTAGTTTCAGAATATAGCGCAGGTGAAAAAGCAAATACTGCAATGGCTCTGGCAGATATAGAAGTTTTTCAATTATTGCAAGCCGTTGAATTGGCAGTCAACAAAATAAATTTTGATCCTGGAGAAACGCTTGAAGCAAAGCCAATCGCCTTTGATCAGTCAGGCGTCGTCATAAATCAGGATATTTCCATCAGTATTCATAATACACAAGAAGAAAAAATATTTGAAGAAGTTATTTCATCAGATAAAACAATATCATTTTTATTTCCGACAAATATTTCTGCAGGTTATTATACAATACAAGCCACTACTGCTGATAAAAACAGAATAAAGAAAATATATGTGAATGAAAAAGCCGCTGTTTCATTAGTGTTGCTAAATCAAACACTTATGGTGACGAACACAGGAAATATTCCCTACAATAAAGACGTTCAAATATTCTTAAACGGAAAGCCATTTATCAAACATATTGAGCTTGCCATCGGAGAATCAACAGAGTTTAGATTAAGCGGTGAAAATGAAAAATACGACGTTAAAATCAGCGACGGAGAAATAGAATTATCCCAAAACGAAGTGTTTCTTACAGGACGTGCAACCGGCGTTGATGTCCCCTCTTCTTCATTTATGCCCAATAATCCATTTGTATGGATTTTTTTACTTGTTGTGATTGTGCTTACCATTCTTTTTTTACTTCGGAATATGTTCAAGAAAAAATCATATGCCTATTATACAGACCAGGTTCCACGAAAACCTTTTGTTCCTTTCGCGCCATCAGCAAAACCCTCAAAAAAAGAGCAGCTTGTTTCAGATTATACCTCTACTCCTTCTGCAAAAGCAGAACAGGGTTTGGTACAAGCAGGTAATCGGGAAAAAGCCGTAGTCGTGGCATTAAAAATAAAAAACAAAATAAATGCAGAGGCAGAAAAATTCCTTGAGAGTATGATGGAGCATGCCTATCAAAAAAAAGGGGCTTGCTATAAACAAGGGGAGTTTATATACACAATATTTGCCTCAGTGATGACGAAAGCGGTTAATAATGAAATGCGCGCAGTACATACTGCAGAAAAATTTTCTACAGAATTAAAAGAATATAATCGAAAGTTTAAGGAAAGAATCGAGTGGGGCATTGGCATAAACACTGGTGAGATTATTGCTTCAGCGATGGCAAATAAATTGCAGTTTACTGCACTTGGCTCATTCATGATTGCAGCAAAAAAACTTGCCCAATTCGCCGATAAAAAAATAATGTTCACCAAAGACGCCTATCAAAAAGTCTCAAATGAAATAAAAGCAGATAAACTAGTAGTTGAAGGTGGAGAATATTACGAAATAAAACAAATTGTTGATCTAGAAAAAAACAAAAAATTTATCGACGATTTTTTAAAGAGGGAAGGAAAAATAAAATAGATGATCAAAAAGTCCTTGAGTGTAACTCCACACTAAAGTGTGGAGTTTGTTGGACTTTTGGATGATCCAAAATTTAAAACACAATAGCTACTACCACATTCTAAAGAATGAAGTTTTCAATTTATGGACATAAAAAACTTATTATCGAATACAGTATCTCTGTGCGGAGATACTGTAATTCTTGTGTCATAACGTAGGTATCCTTATAAAATATATAAAAGTTTTGATAACTCGACTAAAAAGATTAATATCATCACTTTTGTTATGATATGAATATGTTAGTTTCAATAAGCGGGCGAGCTAAAAATAGTATTTTTCTATGAAAAATAAGAATAATAAAGTAGGGCAGGCGTCTTACCTTAACTTTCTCTCTAATTCACCGAAAGCTCTTTTCCAAAATTCAAGACTTGCTTTATCATCTTCTCTGTTTGGTCCACAATCTACTAATCTCCAACCTTTGCTTGAAGCATAATCTTGCACTGGTTGAGTTAATATGTCATGATGATATGTTGAAGTAGCTAAGATTAATGGTAAACTTAATTCATCAGCTTTTTCAGCAACCAATAAACCAAGAGGTTGATTTGCCTCTGACGCTTCCATTGCTTTCATAAGTGCGCCATAATAATCTTTTGGAGCTTGATCTTCTCTGTATATTAGTTTAAATGTTTCTTTGAAAGCATGTGTTGCTACTTTTTTATCTACATTAGCAACTTGTTCTAATACTTTAAAGATCACACTATCGGGGTGATATAAGTTTGCTGTGAATCTTGCATATTTTCTTGCATCTGGATCTTCTAAATCTACATATTGCCCTAGTGCTTCTAAACCTTCAGCCATTTTTCTTTCTCGAGAATCTGATTTAGCCATTCTTCCAACTAATTCTCTTCCAAGAGTAGTGTTTCCACTACCTGTGGTTTCAGGGAAGAAACAATCACTTATGACTCCATTAAAATCTGGATTTCTCAGTTTATCCATTGCTTGAGAATAATCTCTAGCTAAAGCTATAGTTTGATTTCTTGAAGCTAAATATTGCTCTGCTGAACTTGCATATCCTGGGTTGTCTTCAACCAATAATATTTTTGGCATTTTTATGCACCTTACTTTATATCATAGTATCAGGTATTTAAATTTATGGACATAAAATAATTCTCTATTCACCTGCCTCAGGCTTTGCCCGAAAAGTACTTTTGCGTAAAGTAAAATTACAATTTTTTACGAAGTAAATTCATAAAAAATTGTAAATGTATATGCCCAAATGGAGCGTGAGCGACATTTCGGGCAAGCTCACTGCCTCACAAACACCTAAATAATACTCTCTCGTTGTGCTTTCATGCCTCAAAAACAAAAAAAATCGCAGAAAAAAAACATAGTTGAAATAGATGCGCGATTTAAAATACATTCTTTCGCTCAAAAAAAAATACAGCTTTCTCCACAAAAAATAAAAGAGGCAGTAATAAAAAAAGAAAAAGAGATACGTGATGAACAATTGTTTGAAAATGAAGAAGCTCCCTTGCTTGCCCCAAAAAATTTGGAAACTATTTTCCCGTCGGAAATCGTACGAGGGCAGGAAATAACTTCCCTTGAAAACGTCATTGCAATATCTCCTGCACCGCAAATAAACAATCAAAATACAACAACCCTTTTACCATACGCTCTTAACACAAAACAAGCGTCAGATAATTATGCGCTCTCGTCAGGGTATACAATGGCAGATAATTATGGTATGCAGGCAGAGGAAAAAAATCTGATGATGAGTAATAATCGTGAACAAGAAAGAAACACAATTCCTTTTTCTCACGATATCGACGTTAATTCGCTTCAACAGGGCTATGTCAACAAAAAAACGAAAAAGCCCCGGTAAAAAAAGTATATAAAGTAAAACAACTATCTACTAAAATGGTGAGCTACGAAAATATCTATCCTGGAATTTCTTATACAACGCGGCTTCCGAGTTCATATGCTCCTTCGATTTCCGGCTATCAGGCATCTGCAGGACACTTAGGTATGGCGCTTGACGCGCGAACTGCAAATCAATTGGGAGATCTTAATATAAAATTAAATCCAGGAGAAAAAGTTGTTGAGATACAGGGCATTCAGGCAAGAACCATGGAATCAATTCCTGATCCGCATCTTGACGAAATCAGAAGGTTGACAAAACTCACCGGTGTAAAACCAACCTTACATGGACCAATGCTTGAACCGTCTGGCGTCGGAGAACAGGGCTATACTGAAGAAAATCGGCTTGGCATACAAAGACAAATTGAATCTGCAGTTGTGCGTGCGCACAAATTAGATCCGAAAGGAAATATTCCTGTGACGTTTCATTCAACTGCAGCATTGCCGGAATTACGTCCACATATTATGGAGCAAGACAAAGAAGGAAAGAGTACTAAAGTAGAGCAAGGAATTCTCGTCGTCAACGAGGACACAGGTCAATTTCAATTTCTTCGTCCAGAAAAAAGATATTTTCCCGAAGGAGGAGAATTCACCGGCAAGCCGATAAAATTTGATAGCGCAACAGAAATTAATCGAGTCAATGAAGATCAGTGGTCGCGAAATATTTCTGAATTAAATTATTATTCAAATCTGGGAGAAAATATTATCCAAAACTTAAAGGAGAATTATTCTGAAGACATCTATAAGCAAATAGGAAAAATTGATCCAAAAAACATCACTGATCCCCAAGATAGAGAACGCTATGATCAGCTCATGCGGGCTGCCCTGCATGGTCAATCCTATTTTAGAAATTCCTACCGCATGATGAAACAACTTTTTGATGCAGCCTATAAAAATGTTGATGATAAAGATAAAAAGGAATTGGAAGAATTTGCCAATAAGGCAAAAAAAATTGTCGAGCAAAAAGGCATTGAAACAGATTTAGCTCGTTTGGATCAATTGCGCCTAGTCGTCGATGAAGGACTTAAAACACTTTCACATTTAAAGCCGCAGATGTTTAAGCCGCTTGATCAATTTGTTATTGATAAATCAGCACAAACATTTGCAAATGTTGCAGCAAGTGCGTATGAAAAATTTGGTGAGACGGCGCCAATTATCAGCATTGAAAATCCTCCCGGTGGACAAGGTATTTCCACAGCTGAAGATTTGGTGGAATTAATTGAAAAATCTCGAAGCGAATTGAAAAAAAATTTAGTTGAGAAAAAACATCTCTCGCAATCTGAAGCAGATGCTATTGCAAAAAAAATGATCGGCGCAACCTGGGATGTCGGTCACATTAACATGATGCGCAAAAAGGGCTACACTGAAGAAGATATAGTCGAGCAGACAAAAAAAATTGCGCCGTTTGTCAAACACGTACATCTCTCAGATAATTTCGGACTAGATCATACAGAACTTCCTATGGGTATGGGAAATGTGCCTCTCAAAAAAATGATGGACGAAATTAAAAAAGCTGGATTTAAAGGAGAGCAGATGGTGGAAGCCGGCAATTGGTGGGAATTTTTTTCAACACAAGGCGGAGGAAATCCTTTCATACCAAGTCTTGAAGGCATGGATTCTCCAATATACGCAATGCAAAATGCGCCAACCTGGGCAAATGCAGGAAGATACGGCGCATATTATGTAGGTCACGGTGCAGTAAATCCTGCCGTGCATCACAGTTTATACGGCGCAAATTTTCAAAATCTTCCAGTCGAACTGGGCGGGGAAATTCCTGGTGATAAAGGAAGATTTGCAGGAACGCCGAATCAATAAAAATTTAAAATTTTTTACAACCCAAATTTTTATAAACAGATGTTCTATGATTTTTTATGGCAATTGAACAAGATTATGTATTAAAGCGACTTGATGAATGGTATGCTACCCTATTTGAAATAAAATATACACCACAAGTCGCAGGCGAATTAGAAGAAAGAATAAGTAAAAGATTAGAAGGAACAAAAACATTAGAAATGGCAATTGAAAGAAATACCCTTTCCGATTTATCAGATAAATATAGAAATGATGCCAAACATTTTTTTTCAAAAAACGTTGCACGATATGGTGAATTTCCATTACCTGGATTTTCAGAATTAGCTCAAAGTCAAAATAAAGTAATCGACAACACAAGAATAAAAAGTGATGAAAAATTTCCGGATGAGCTAACCGACGAGGAAATTAAAAATATCTATCTGGAATGTATGGGCGGGCTCAATGGGTTGATAGAACTTGTGCAAGGTAGTCTGAGAAATTTATTAGTGTATAATCAGCGCGATCATCTTCTGAGGGGGATTAATAAAGAAGAATTAACCTATAGAAATGAAATGACACAAGTACTTATTCACGAAATCCCTTTTTTATACCAAAAATTATTTGAAAACTGATTCTTTTATCAAAAAATCCTTGCGTTAACTGCGGACTAAAGTCCGCAGTTTGTTTGGATTTTTGGATGCTCAAAGTGTTCCACACACTAAAGTGCGTGGTTTTCAAAACACTTTGACATAACACAACAATTTTTATATACAAATTAATCCCTTAGTAAATCATGGATACAATATCATTTATAGATCATTTTCTTTCCGGAACAGTTCCGCAAGAAGATACAATTTCTCCGTTGATAAAAATAGATACTATGCCGCTTCCCGTTAATCTCGAAGAAATTTTAGAAAAAACAAAATGTAATGATGGGTGGCGTGGTTTGCCATTCTTTCCTAAACCAATAATTAATACTACTGATAGATTATTATATCTTGCAGGCAGAGATAAACCCTTGACTGATCACCCAATAAACGGATTTTATATTAACAATAAAAAAAATCAAGCTCATATCTATAATCTCATAGTAGATTATGAATAAAAATGTAAGATACAGTCATTACACAATGCCAAAAAAATCAAAAAAATTGCTCGAAGAAAATAAAAATACAGAAAATGTTAGTTCTCAAGAATCTCTTCCTTCACAACAACAATCACGTTCCATCCACAAAAAAAAATCACTAACCTCCCTTATAATTCTTATTATGTTGCTGATAATAGTTGATGCTCTTTCCATTGCATTTTATTTTCAAAAAGATATTTATAATTCGTTAACACCCCCTACAAACTCTTCTACAAATGTATGCGTCGACGGAACACCCTATGATGAATGCTCAATTAATAAGCCAAAGTTTTGTTATAACGGAGAATTAGTCAATAAAGCATTTACCTGCGGTTGTCCTGAGGGATATACAATTGAATTTCAATCCTGTAAAAAACTATAATGTATAGTTTTTACAACTTCTTGATTAAAATAAAAAACCGCCCGCACAAGGATTTGAACCTTGGTTTCAAGCTCCGCAAGCTCGCGTTCTATCCAGGCTGAACTATACAGGCATCTCAATATTGTTGAGAAATTTTAGTTTATATGTTTACTGGTTAATCAAAAAGTCTTTGAGTGTTACTCCACACTAAAGTGTGTGGTTTATCAAACACTTTGACATAAAAAAATATTTTCTTTTCAAAATTCTCTATAGATTTATGGCATATGACTTAATTATTTAGGTTTTACGCTCTATTTCTAGTATTGTACTATATAATTTAAATAGGGAATTCAGCTCAAATATATATGGAAAATAAATTAGTGGTATTAATGGCACTAGTTATCATACTTGCCGTATCAATGATTAGTTTCACTTATATTATTTTTATGCAAGATGCAAAAGACGAACAAAATCCTAGCGTTATTCAACCATTTATTGAAGGTCAACATAATCCAATAATAATTCAGAGTGATTTTTCTAATACCATCAATAACAAATATCTAACTTTTACTCCCGGAGATAAATATATGTATGAATCAAGAGTCGAAGAAGGAATTGAAAGAATTGAAATTTATGTCACCTCTGATCAAAAAACAGTTATGGGGATTCCAGTTCGAGTTGTGTGGGATCGTGTGTGGCTTAATAATGATTTAATTGAAGAAACCTATGACTGGTATGCTCAAGATAAAGTTGGAAATGTCTGGTATATGGGAGAAGACAGTGTAGAAATTGTTTCAGGTGAAATTGTAAACCATGCGGGTTCATTTGAAGCAGGTATTGATGGAGCTAAGCCAGGCATAGTCATGCTTGCAAATCCGATCGTTGGTCAAAGATATTATCAAGAATTTTATATGGAAGAGGCAGAAGATCAGGGAGAAATAGTATCGTTAAAGGAAACAGTGAGTGTACCTTTTGGAACGTTTACAGATTGTCTTAAAACATTAGACATAAGTCCTTTAGATGGAGGTGTTGAATATAAATATTATTGCTCTGAAGTTAAAGGAGTTGTTTTAGAAGTGAGCGTAGAAAATAGCGAGAAAGCGGAATTAATCAGTTTTGAAAGCAATGCTCAGCCAACTCCTAAGGAAAAATTAACTGCAATGAAATCAAGCGAAATAACTGAGGAAGAAGCAAAAATCATTGCCCTTAAAAAAGTTCCAGGAAAAGTGACAGATATTGCCATAGAAAAAAAATTTAATAGAAAAACATATGTTGTTGAGATAGATGCTGATAACGGTCCTGAAACAGACGTCGTTATAGATTTTGAAACCGGAGAGGTTCTCGATATTGCAAAATAAAGAAAATAGTTGAAATTTTCTACTGAATCGAAAGCAAGCTGCGGGATATAGCAAATTTTTAAGCAGCCCCCCTATTTTTTACTCTGTATAAAAAATAAGCAACTGTAGTATACAGTTATTATTTCGTTTTTCTTTCTTTATCATGTTCGTCTAAAAA
>CAYIPM010000007.1:0-13955 GCA_964365195.1 Candidatus Woesearchaeota archaeon | reverse complement strand
CAGGCAAAAAGTTGCGAACGAAGTGAGCAACCCTTTAGGGCGAGGAGGATGTCACGTTCTAAAAAATAATTCTTATTCAAACCCTTTAATTAATTCTTTCAGCATTTTATTAGGATTACGAGATTGCATAATCACCGACGACACTGCAATGCCACCTGCGCCAAGATGTGCTGCTTCTTCTACATCTTTTGCAGTGCGTATTCCTGCGCCGATTAAAAACGGCATGCGTATTGTGTGCACAAATTTTTTTAAGAGCGCTCCATCGCTTTTTGTCACGGAAATGTTTCCACCAACAAGCGCCGGCGGTTCATAAATAAGATAATCAGGCTGCAGCGTTTCTATTTTTTGCGCTTCTGCTAGGTTTTTTGCAAATACAGCAGTCTCCAATTTATTTTTTTTACATTCACACATTGTTTCTTTTAATACATCAAACGAAAGAGGATGTTCACTGTGATTAAGCAGTGTTCCATCTCCTCCTGCTTTTTTTAACGCAGCAGCAAGAATAAATCCCGTGTGTCGTCCTGATTCAAATGAATCAACATGTTGTCCAAAAATAGGCAAGGATATTTTTCCTGTGAGTAAAGAAATATCCACTGATGACACTGCAAGAATTATTTTTATTTTTGGTGATTGTGCAGCGCGTGCTATTTTTTGCGCAAGCGCAATTACATCGTTTCCCTGTTTATAATTTTTAAAATTAATAATGATGATTGGTTGTTTTTTCATATGACTCTATTCTCCGTCGGTAATGCATGAGTTATGCGTCGAATTGTATTGATAGTAACATCAAAAATTTTCTGCACTGCTTCTGTGCTGTTAAACGCGTTATGCGGTGTAATGATAACGTTGGAATATTCTGTTAATTGTTTTAACATTTTTTTTCTTTGCGAGTCAGGCAAATATTCTTCCTCTAATACATCAAGTCCTGCGCCAGCAATTTTTTTACGGCGTAGTGCAGAGAGCAATGCACTTGTTCTCACAAGCCCGCCGCGCGCAGTATTAATAAGCAGTGCATTTTTTTTCATAAGCGAGATTTTTTTTGCATCCAATAAATGCCTATTTTCTTTTGTTAGATTACAGTGCAGGCTGACAATATCTGATTTTTGTAGTAAATAGTTAAGAGAAGAATAAGATATATGCTGTTTTTTTGCAAAAACGTTGTCCCGGTAAATATCATATGCAAGAACATTCATGCCAAACGCTGCTGCAATGCATGCAACCCATTTTCCAATTTTTCCTAAGCCAATAATGCCGATAGTTTTTCCATTCAAATCAAATCCTTCTAAATTGCGATAGGAAAACATTCCCTGCTTGACGCGCTCAACAGCGGGAAGTATAGCTCGTGACAAGGCAAGAATAAGCGCAAACGTGTGTTCAGCTACGGTGTGTGAATAATAAGCAACATGATAAACGCCGACTGATTTTTGTTTGCATGCATTAAGATCAATATGATCAAATCCAGTGGATCGCGTAATAACTGCCCGCAAGCGCGGCAGTTGCTGAAGAATTATCGGCGTTATTTTAGAATAGATAAAAATAGAAACAATATCGCAGTCTCTTGCACGCGCAGCATTTTTTTCAGTAAGTGGTTCCTTTAAAAAAATGAGAAAATGTTCAGGTAATTTTTTTCGTAAATATTTCTCTTCAGTATGACTTGTTTCAAAAAAAGCAATGTTCATTTTTTTTCACTCCAGATTATTTTTCTTAGATTTCCTAAAATCTGTAACGGCTTTTTTGCCTGCCAAATGTTTCTTCCAATAGCAACACCGCTGCAGCCAGCTTTGATGACTTCACGCGTTCGTGCATATAACTTTTTTTCTGTTTCTTTGTGCCCACCAGCGACGATAACGCGTGATCGACCGGCATTTTTTACTGCCCACGCCAAATCTTTTTCTTTTCCGTTAAAATATAATTTAACAAAATCAGCGCCTAATTCAAGGCCAGCGCGCGCAGCATATGCCATTAATGCTGCTTTATTTTTTCGCGCGACACTTTTTCCTCGTGGATATGCCCATAAGATAACTGCAAGGCCTGCATCATGCGCCTCTTTTTCTATCTTCTCAAATTCTTCCATCATGCGTTTTTCATATTCGCTCCCAAAATAAATCGTATAGCCGACAGCAACAGCGCCAAGTTTAATCGCTTCTTTAACCGAACATAATTGTGGAGAATAGGGCTCACTTTTAACAAGATTTGTTTTCCCGTTTAATTTTATAATAAGTGGCACGCAGCTTTTTTTTATTTCTATTTGGTATTTCTCCGCCAATCCTTTCTGAAAAATTATTCCTGTGCATTTTCCGCGTCGTGCCAAATCAATAATAAAACGTGGATCAACATTTTTTGTATTAAAATCTGCAGGGCCATGTTCCAATCCTTGATCATATGCCAAAAATAATGCCTTTCCTCGACGTAATAGTCTTTGTATATTTTTTTTGTTCATATTTTTTATTATCCAATAAATCGTAATTTTAATGCATACAGTAAAAAGGCAAGGCCTCCCAATAAGAATAATAATGCTACGATGATTAAAATGATCTCCATCAGCGTTAATTTGTTTTTTTTCATGTTAATATTCTAATGCTGCAAATATATTTATTCCCATATCGATAAAAAATGTTCCAAAATTAGTCATATAATCAAACCAACTAAAGCAGGTTGTTTGGCTAGAAGTAAAAATCCAATTAATAATAAGAAGCAAAGTTATAATTGCTGCAATAATATTGAGTATATGAGACTTTTTCATAGCCAATTAATTATATTTATTATTAATAAAATAATGATGGCAATAATGCCTACTGCAATTCCAATTTTTTGCAAAAGAGTTATAATTTTTCTTGACATGTTTCTATTTTTTTATTTCACGCGAGGTTTATTAATAAATATTAGTGAAAATTAATTTTTCACATTCACCTTAATCTTCTCCAGAGCAATAAGCCCAGGCATTTTTTCACCTGCCAAATAATCAATTAATGCTCCGCCCGACAAACTGACATAATTAAATTTTTCTCGACTCACGCCGCATTTTTTTATTGCTTCATTTGAATGTCCGCCTGCAATAATTGAAAATGCTTTAGAATCTGCAATTGCCTGTAAAATTTTTTGTGTTCCTACAAGAAATCTTTTGTCAGTATATAATCCAATAGGGCCTTTAAAAAAAATGCTGTGTGCCTTTTTTATTTCATAGCAATATCGTCCAATAGTTTTTGTTCCAATGTCAAAAATTCGTTCTTTCGTCGGCAATTCAGCAATATTAATCTCCTTTCTTTTGTTTTTTTCAAGAATGGCAAAATCAATAGGCGTTTCAATATGATACCCGTCTTTTTTAATACTGCGAATGATAGAAGCATAATTTTTTATTTCACGACGTAAATATTCCTCTTGCTTTCCTAAATCCACACCACGCGCAATAAGGCACAGATGACAAAAAAATCCTCCGCTTAAGATGGTGTTTCCATGCAAAAGTTGTATATTCTCTTCCGGCTTTACTCCGCCCAAGATGAGTAAACTTTTTTGCAGATGTATTTGTTTTATTGCAGTTAATTCCTGTTCAAGTAGTCGCCCCACGCAACTTGGAAGATACTGTGCAAATAAAACAACTGATGCCTGCGATCTATGAGAAACACTAAATGCGTCATTAACAAAAAAATCAAAATAGGGTAGCAATTTTTTTATGAACAAGTTATTTTTTCTTTTTTCAATATGAAACTCATCATTTTCATAGCGAACATTCTCTAAAAGAATTGCTTCACCCTGTTTTAAATTTTGTATAGCATACTGCGCCCTTTTTCCAATGATATCATGTACAAATTTTATAGAAACTTTTTTATTCAAATGCTTCGCATGTTGTTTCAAACTAATAAAATCTTTCTCACCCGGTCTGCCCTGATGCGCTAGCATTACGACCTTTGCCCCCATTTTTTTTAATTCGCGAATAGTTTCAGCAGCAGCGCGAATACGTTCAGAAAAGCTCACGTTTCCATTTACAACTTCTGAATTGAGATCGCTGCGCACTAAAACCGTTTTGTCAAAAAAATTAAAATCATCAAGGGTTTTCATGAGCCAAACAAAAATCCTCCGATAAGAATAATAATTTGTATGAATAATAAAAAAATATACATAATAATCAATGGTTTCTCTTTGTGCAAGAAACCATAATAAAGCCAGAGCAATGAAAACACAACAAAACTTGACCAAGAAATTAATGAAATACCACTCGCATCTTTATAATACCAAATCTTAAAAATTTGCGGAATGTGTGCAAGAGGAACAAGAACAGCAACCAAAATCATGATTTTATCAAATTTTTTTTTCAGAGATTTCTTTTTGTTATTTACGTCTTTTTTTTTCTGTTGATGCAGATGATATAACCCTAATTCGTGTCCCATAGTTTTCTCTTTTATTAGAATTTTTTGGTTAATACCTCGCAGCTTGCTACGTTGTCAAAGATTCTAATTAGAAATTGCTGCTGCGTTGTCAAAAATTTTGCGGCAAATACTCCGTAACGTGCTACGGCAGATAACAAAATTTTAAGCAATTTCTTTATTAGAATAGAGACGCCGTTGATTTTAAAGCTATCGACCATGCTCATGCAAAATTATTTAATACCTCTTTTCGTAACAAACTATGCAAGTCTTAACAGTTTCAGAAAAAAAGAAAGTTGTTGCGCAGCTCAATAATCAGTTTGGCGTGAATGAAATTCAACAGATGATATGCAAATTTGGCGAAGAACGCTATCGTGTTTTTTCTGGAAATCTTTCACGCGAGCAATTATTGGAATTAGATAAAACCGTCCGTATAGAATCTACAGGGTTATATTTTGCCCGTCAAAATGGCGAAAATATTCGCTTAACAATTGACGGCGTCCATTTTCTAAAAGAAAAAATACAAAAGAATTTTTTTGAGATTTCGCGACAAGACATGGAAAAATGGCTGCGAGGTGAAGATCTAGAAATCGCTGCACCGCGCGCCTTTCTTATTCTCACGCATGACAATTATTCTTTGGGCTGCGGAAAATCAAGTGGAAAAATAATTCTTAATTCTGTGCCGAAGGAACGAAGAATTAAGAATTAAACTATTCAAAAGTTCTATCTCGCGCTGCTTTATAAATTTTATAAAATGGTCTTGCAATGTCAGTGTCTGCACAGTACTTTCGTAATAGATTAAATGCAGCGTTATTTTTTTCTCTATTGTTTCCTTCACCCTCTCCAATGCTTGTTAACTGTTGTTCCAGATATGTTGCAAGAGTATGACCTTTAATGCAGGGTTCATCTTTTTTTATATGTGCTATTCCCCCATATTTTTCCTGTTCATATGCTTGCTTGCATAATCTGAAATATTTTTGAGGATCTCTTTCATAGAGCCCTGGATTTAATCTATCGATTTCTAAAGAGAGAAATGATTTCAATCGATCCTCTGCTCCATATTCCATACATTTAGAAAATTTAAATACTATAAAAAACTTTAGTTTTCATGGATCAAAAAACAATAGACATCTATAAACACGTAGGCATCATTGCAAAAGAAATAAGAGAATTCGCAAAAGAATTCATTAAAGAGGGAGTGCTCTTAATAGATATTGCAAAAAAAATTCATCAAAAGATTCATGCATTGGGTGCAGAGCCAGCATTTCCGGTTAATCTTTCTATTGATGACGTTGCAGCACATTATCATCCCTTGCACGATGATAAAACAACCGCTAAAGGTTTGTTAAAAGTTGACATTGGTGTGCATATCGATGGTATAATCGCAGATACATCAATAAGTATTGATCTCACAAAAAATAAACAACACACGGCATTAATTAAAGCAACAGAAAATGCTTTAACAGAAGCGCTCGCGCTGCTTAAAAAAAATCCAACGCTGCATGACATCGGAGAATGTATTCAAAGAACAATCACAAAGGAGGGTTTTTCCCCAGTTATTAATTTGTCAGGCCATTCAATTGAAAAATTCCAGATTCATGCAGGTATAACAATTCCTAATTACGGCAATGGAAATATGCATACGCTTGCACCTGGCGTGTATGCAATCGAGCCGTTTGCAACAACCGGCGTTGGAAAAATTTACGAGGGACAGCCAGGAAATATTTATGCAATTATTCAGCAAAAAAATATTCGTTCATCGACGGCGCGAGCGATTCTTGCATATGCGCACGAGAAACATAAAAATTTGCCGTTTTCATATAATGAGATTGAAGAAAAATTTGGAAAAAGAGCGCGGCTCGCGCTCGCTGAATTAACGCGCGCTAGCATTTTGCATTCATATTCCCAACTAATCGAGAAATCACACCATCCCGTCGCACAGGCAGAGCATACATTTATTAAAACAAAAGACAATGCTATAATTATCACGACGATATGAAATCAAAAAAAGGTGATGAAGAAAAAAGAGAAACGCAAACAAAAGGTAATTCAATTCTTGTGTTTGTAATAGCGTCCGCATATTTTGTATTATGGTCCGCTTTGCATTATTTCGTCGATAAATATCAATTAATACAGCTTGAGTTAATCACTAACATTTTGTCTTTCGTCGCACTCTTTGCAATTATATTTGCAATCACTCATTTTGTATTGTCCATGTTATTATTGCAGAAATAATCTCAATTTATTTCTCTCGGAAAAGTATTTTTCCTTTTGTCACATTTTCTTTGCTTATAGAGGACTTTGACGCGATTTCCTTCGGAAATAGAGATTATTCAAATTCCTCTATAAGGAGAAATTATTATTTCACTGCAACAGTTTTCTTTTGCGCCGCCTTTTTTTGAATCCTCACGCGCAACACGCCATCGATATATTCTGCAGAAATTTTTTCAATATCTGCGTTGAGCGGCAAATCAAAACTGCGATAAAATCCAACATATTTTTTTACCGAATGATAGTGTTTTATTTCTTTATTTTCATCCTCTTCTTTTTTTTCAAACTGCTGTTTTTTTTCTGCTTTAACAACAAGAGTTTGATTCGCGATGTGAATTTGAATGTCCTGCTTATTCACACCAGGAATTTCAACATTCAGATAATATTCTTTCTCATTTTCATCAAAATCAGTCCATGCATGCCGATAGCGTGAATGTTCTTCTGCTGCAGAGGGAAAATCACTCATGCCAAAAAATCGGTTCATTTTATTTCTCATATGTTTTATTTCATTCCAGATTTCGTCTTCAAACATTGCTTTCTCCTATCCAAGATACGCGTTTTGCATTGGTTCAAGCGCGGCTTTTGCAGATCGAAGATAATCTGTTTCAATTTTTCTATAGCGATCCATGTCCGCTTTGGTAATAGATGGCCCGACTTTTTTTAATGCTTCTTCAAAATGTTTCATTTTCACGAACTTACTTTCAATATCTTCTCGCAGCGCAAGCATTGCTGCCTCGCGAACAAGTGATTCAACATCAGCACCACCATATCCTTCAGTGTGTTCAATTAATTTTTTGATATTAACATCTTCGGCAAGCGGCACGGTCTTGGTATGAATCTTAAAAATATTCTCGCGCCCTTCTTTATCAGGAACACCGACGAGTAAGATTCTGTCAAAGCGGCCCGGTCGAAGCAATGCACTGTCAAGCATATCGGGCCGATTCGTTGCGCCGATAACAATAACATTTGATAAATCTTCAATGCCGTCCATTTCAGCAAGCAATTGGTTTAAGACTCGTTCAGTTACTTTTGTTCCATTGTCATAGCCGCGCTTGCCTGCGAGTGAATCAATTTCATCAAAGAAAATAATGCAAGGGGAAACTTGGCGAGCGCGATTAAATATTTTTCGTACACCTTCTTCACTTTTTCCAACCCACATGCTTAACAAACTCGGCCCTTTAATCTGAATAAAATTTGCTTCACTTTCTTTTGCAACTGCTTTTGCTAAAAGTGTTTTTCCAGTTCCCGGCGGCCCATAGAGTAAAATTCCTTTAGGCGCGCGAATACCCATGCGGCTAAATGCGTCGGGAAATTTCAGCGGCCATTCAACTGCCTCTTTTAATTCTTGTTTTACTTTATCAAGACCGCCAACATCATCCCAATTGATATTTGGTGTTTCAACTAACACTTCGCGCATGGCAGACGGTCTGACAACTTTTAACGCGTCGTCAAAGTCATTTTTCTTTACTTTCAATTCTATTAAAACTTCTTCAGGAATTTGTTCGTTTTCTTTTAAATCTAATTTTGGTAAGAGTCGTCGCAATACTATCATTGCCGCTTCTTTTGCAAGCGCAGATAAATCAGCGCCGACAAAACCGTGCGTAACACTTGCAAGATCATTCATCATTCCTTCTCGTATAATGGCGTTTAATTCTTCTTTTTCATGTACATTAAGTTTTTTCACCAAAATTTCATTTTTATTTTCATCATCAGCTAACTTATTAACTAAAGACTCTAAAAATTCTAACCTTTCTTTTTTATTTTCTACATCTTTCCACAATTCCTTATTATCTTTATTTTTTATTATTTCTGAACTTGCTTCTTTTATATTTTCCTTTAATTGAGTAATCTTTTTTATTACGTAAAGTTTTCTTAACGGAGCAACGAGCGGCATTCCTCGAGTGTGAATTTTTAAAATTTGTAATCGTCCATTTTTGTCCGGTACCCGTAATTCCACTTCACGGTCAAATCGTCCTGGTCGACGCAAGGCAGGATCAATAGAATTTGGCCGATTTGTTGCAGCAATAACAACAACTTTGCCCCGTGCTTGCAGGCCATCCATCGCCGTCAATAATTGCGAAACAACTCTGCGTTCAACTTCGCCACCAACATCTTCACGTTGCGGTGCAATAGAATCAATCTCGTCGATAAAAATAATAGAGGGCGCATTTTTTTCCGCTTCTTCAAAAATATCGCGAATCTTTTTTTCACTCTCGCCGTAAAATTTGCTCATGACTTCTGGCCCGTTTAATAAAATAAAATTTGCGTCGCTTTCATTTGCAACTGCTTTTGCTAAAAGCGTTTTTCCAGTTCCCGGCGGCCCATAGAGCAACACTCCTTTTGGCGGTTCCACGCCGAGTCGTTCAAATACTTCCGGATGTTTAAGCGGCAGTTCAACCATTTCCCGAATTTTTTTCACTTCATCAGTCAACCCACCGATATCTTCGTAAGTTACTTGAGGAATTGTTTCTTCAGATATTTCAACTGCCTTTGTGCTTAGCACGACTTCAGTATTTTCTGTGATAATACATGCGCTCGCAGGATTTGAGTTTACAACAACAAAGCGAATCTGCTGCATGCCTCCCAAATTATTAAAGCCCCCAAAAATGTCGTTAAAAATATCGTCAATCCCAAATTCTTCGTTCATGATCTCACGTCGTCGGGGAACTCCTCCCAAGACAAGTATATCTCCCTTAATAATTGCGCGTCCAAGTAAACCCGGTTTGACATCTCCTTGCACGCGAATGCCTTTTTGCGCCGGCGCAATCATCACTCGTTTTGCCTCTCGAATTTCAGATTTAGCGATAACAACACTTTCTCCGACACCGGTTCTTGCATTTTTTCTGATAATGCCGTCGACTCTTACAATGCCCTCGCCAACATCTGCAGGATATGCTTTGTCAGCAATCGCGACAGTTTCCCGTCCGCCTCTGACCGTAATAACATCGCCGCGTCGAATGCCTAATTCTTTCATCACTTCAAAATCAATTCTGGCAATGCCGCGATAGGCATCATCCTGCAATGCTTCAGCGACGCGAAGTTTTATTGGTTTTTGTTGTGTCATATTTTTTATTGTGTAGTTTATTTTATTCTTTTAATTGATCTTATTTTATTTAAATAATTGTTGTAATTTTTTTGATCTTGACTTGTAATTTCCTTACCCCCCTCTTTTTATATAATCGAACCTAATAGTTTTTCCTTGAATAGATTTTGAGGTAATATGGTCATAATGATCCAATGTTCCATCATTTCCTACATCAAAATATCCTTCTCGATATCCATTTGTTTTTTCTGAAGGAAGAACCGTGATTGTTAAACCGGTTACTTTTTTTGATGAAGATTCTGAAATCCTTGTTAAAAAATAATTTCGATTATTTACAGCACCCTGGAAATCTCCTGGATATTCGACTACAGCAGATTTTATTTCTCCGGTATAACTAAAAAGAGTTGTCAAGCCAATGAGTCCG
This sequence comes from Candidatus Woesearchaeota archaeon, assembly GCA_964365195.1. GTDB lineage: Archaea > Nanobdellota > Nanobdellia > Pacearchaeales > GW2011-AR1 > ARS1285. The sequence goes on along the minus strand of CAYIPM010000007.1, from coordinate 3,856 downwards.
CTTCCTATAATATTTATTATTTTTTTTGTCATTTTAATTTATTAATGATTTAATTTATTTTAAAAATGTCTGCGAACATTTTTTAAGTTATCGTCAACAGAGCTTATATGGGTATTATTTTCTTTACAGCCAAAATCCAAGCTGACTTTTCCAAAATCTTCAAAACATAATTTTACCATGTCATTCATCATGCGTTCGTGTTCTTTAATAAAATCAACAATTTCCCGAGGGATTGAAACAGCGTATGAATTGCCGACAAATCGCATTTTAACGTTAAACTCTTTCTTTTTTATTGTCATAAAATTTTGATATTTTTGTTCATCATGCGGATGAATAATTCGGCTCTTGCAATCATTGCATTCAATCGCGCGCAATGCAAATCCGTTTCTATTAACAGATACCGGTTTCATTTCTTCATTACAATTCTTACATACAATTTTGTTATCAAAAATATCTGTCATGGTATTAATAAAAAAAATTAATCAGATGATTAAATGAAACAATAAAGTTTAATTGAGAAGTAGGATTAATAGAAACGCAATCAATATAAGGTTCTTCGCTTGTTGCAGTATTTGTTTGTTGCATAGTATGTGTTCTGTTCTTTTAGGGATTATAAACCCTGTAAGGGCCAGTGTCATGCAAGCACGTCTTAGCTCTTCCAGGGGAAAAGAGGTGTTCAGTATGCACACTTCAAGTGTGTATACTTTATGTATATACAATAGATAGCTACTATTTAAATCTTTGGATTAATTTGCAGGTGATAAAAAATCTTGCAAGATTTTTTACTACTTCAACTGAAAAGAGGTATACTCTCAATTGAAGCGATAAAAATTTCAGAAAAATAAAAAATCCCATCGAACGCTTGCGCTCACTTCGCACTCACAATTTAATTTAATTTTATTATTATTATTATTATTATTATTATTATTTGAAAATGAAATTGTTCGCAAGCTGCAGGGTATTGGCGATTTTTCAAGACGGAAATTTCTAACCCAACTTTGACAGTTGGGTGAATTATTGAAGATGATTCTATAACTGAAAAATAAATGTAGGGGTTCTTGTTTTGAATTTTATGACTCAAACAAAACTCAAATCCCTTTAGAGAAGTTTGAATAATTCAATTTTAAATCAATAAATTAAAACAAAAATTCAATAAAGAAAAATCTGAGTAAAACTCAGACTTTTTTATTTTTATAATTAGTGAGACTAAAACGTCCCACAATGTAATTTTGAGTTTTTGAAAAACGTCCCAGAATGTAATAAATTATTGGATTAATAGTTAAGTTTTAAAGTCTACAAACATTACTAGATTTATGAAATTCATAAAACCAATTAGATTGAAACAAGGAGACACTGTTGCAGTTGTATCTCCATCTTGGGGAGGGCCAAGTGTTTTTCCAGCAGTCTATGAATCAGGAATAAGGGCATTGAACGAGTTAGGGTTAAAAGTAAAGGAATATCCAACGACACGAGCTAAAGCAGATTATCTTCACAGTCATCCAAAAGCAAAGGCTAAAGATATTAATGATGCTTTTGGAGATTTAGAAATCGAGGCTATTTTTGCAAGTATTGGTGGAGATGACTCAATAAGAATTTTGCCTTATCTGAATCCAGAGATAATTAAGAAAAACCCGAAAATATTAATTGGCTACTCAGATACAACAACTTTGCTAACTTATTGTAATCAGTTAGGTATTGTCACATTTCATGGTCCTGCAATAATGGCTGGATTTTCTCAATGGAATAACGCTCCAAGAAAATTTAAAGAACATGTCAAAAAGATGCTTTTTGAACCACAACAATTTTATGAATACCAACATTATGATTCATTTAGTGAGAAGTATCCTGATTGGTCAAATCCGAAAAACATTGGTAAGTTAGGAAAAATGAAGAAGGCATCTAATTGGAGATGGTTACAAGGAGAGGGCATAGTAAGAGGAAGATTGTTTGGAGGATGTGTCGAAGTAATGGAATTCATGAAAGGAACTCAGTTTTGGCCAAGTATGGACTTTTGGAAAAATAAAATATTATTTCTGGAAACTTCTGAGGATAAACCAACACCAGACCAAGTAAAATATATGTTAAGGAATTATGGTATGCAAGGAGTTTATGATAATATCTCTGCTTTGATGATTGGAAGAGCTAGAGATTATTCTGATAAGGAAAAAGAAACTTTGTATAAACATGCAAGAGAGATAATTGGAGAAGAGTTTAAACATCCAAATCTTCCAATAGTAGCCAATATGGATTTTGGGCACACAGACCCTCAGTTTATACTTCCTTTGGGCGTAGAAGCTGAAGTTGATTGTAAAAGACGAACCTTTAGGTTAACTGAATGTCCATTAAAGTGAAAAGAGGTGTAACAAGAAGTATAATAAAACTTATTACATAAAGTATCACAACTTTTGTTATACGGTAATTTTATAATTCTCTTCTTTCTTCTTTATGTTCTTATTAACGTCGTTAGTCTGAAGACACTATATGCTGCAAACACAAATAATTGTTGAATAAATACTCTATGTCTTGCACAGCTTTTTGTATCCTTAATGAGGTATGATTAAAAAGATTTAAAGCAAATATCTACAAAATTCATAAAAAAATCTTTAATGAATTTGACAGCTACGGTCATTTATGAGAAAAATCTTACAAAAAAATATGTTTATTCTAATTTTGATGCGATAAATCGCATAGTTTTAGCTAAAAAACAAACCGATACATAGAATATTGATGAAAAATTGTGCAACTGTCAAATTAGTTTATAGACGGATTTAGTTTGACAAATGTCAAACTGAGGTAATAAGTCAACGACATTTATATCTCCCAAATTTGTCGTTGACTTATTAGGAAAAGACGTACAAATATAGTAAAGAACTTAGGTCTTTTACTATAGAGAGTTTTGAAAAACCTCAAATTCAAAACTCTCTAAGAAGGACCTTGAAGAAATTTCCTTCGGAAATGTGAGTTATTCAAAGTCCTCTGTAGCAAAAGACTCTTGTTTCTCAAGATAAACAATTGGTTTCTTTTAGGAGAGTTTTAGAATCTATGGCCCCCTTAAACAGTTTGCCATTAATAATCAGCGTTGGAAAAACAGTTATTCCTTGACGCGTACATACATCGTTATTGCGCGCGCAATTAAAAACAGACATATATTCGCCGTATGCCTGCGTCAATAAAATGGCACGTTCATCAGCAAAATCTTTTTCGTTAATAAAAAGTGTTATTTCGTTTTTATTCAAACACAAATCAATATTTTCTGGTATAAAAACTTCGAGTAGTTCTAATGTAAAAAAACCAGTATGCCGTGTAATGCGATCAGTGATAAAATAAAAGAGAATTAGCAATACAAGTAATACAAAAAATGTTATGATAATTTTCCTCCGATTCATGCATAAGTATAGTAAAAATATATTTTAAATGTTGTGTAACCCCCGAGTTATTTTCTAACCAGTATCTCCACACAGCTCATAAAATACAAATCTTATTATGCCAAGGAAATAAATCTTAGTAGAAAATTTTTTTCCTTATAGTCAAAGACATTTATATTTCCCCGTTTTGTCTTTGACTTATTAGGAAAAGACGTACAAATATGGGGAAAAACTTACGTCTTTTACTATAGTATTTAGGAAATGAAATTAAAATTTACGAAAAATAATTTCATTTACTATAATTGGCAACATTGCATGAAGATGATAGGTATATTATTTCACCTCAATGATTAATCTGTTTAATTGCTGGTTTTGTTAATGAGAGCTATCAAATAATATAAATAAAATTGCGTATGCGGAGATACTGGCTAACAGCGGCGTTGTCCCAAGTTCTAAAAATTAAAACCGAAAAATAATTATTCTCAAACAAA
>CAYIPM010000006.1:0-14427 GCA_964365195.1 Candidatus Woesearchaeota archaeon | reverse complement strand
CGAATTGGATTCAGTAGTTAGTTATAGTCATGCCCCGCAGGGCATTAACTTGTTAACCATATTTGTACGTCTTTTCCTAATAAGTCAACGACAAATCGGTCAAATATTAATGTCGCTGACTATAGTCAACGACAAAATGTGGAAATATTAAAGTCTTTGACTATAATAATACAAACCCCGAACTTTTTGCCACGAGTTGGTCGACGGAAGAGGCAGATCAACTTTTGAAAGCAAAAATTGATAGTTTATATTGTCAGAGATATTAATTCGCAAAGCTTATTAAAACCTTTATTCTAGAATGAATCATGCCGCGGTAGCTCAGCCGGTTAGAGCGCAACATTGGTAATGTTGAGGTCCCGAGTTCAAGCCTCGGCCGTGGCTTGAACATTTGCTTTGCCCAAATTCGGACAAATTACTAAGAATTAAATTATTTTCTAATAATCGTCATCATAACGATCATAATATTTATCGTAGTAGCGATTATCGCGTCGTTCGATATTTCCATCGGCAGTGTAGACTTGTGGTGAACCCTCTTTGGTGTAAGTTACAGTAATGTCCCTGTCAAACTCTCTGTCTTTGTCACAATCAAAATCAAAGTCTTCCCTATCATTTTTTTCTAAGGTTATATCAACATCAAGTTCTTCACAATCATCTATTTCAACACTTGTAATATAAACAGTGTAATCTGCTTTATTTTTTAATTCAAGATTTATTTCATCTGTTTCGATATCATAATCATATAGTGAGAATGGGCTATCGATGTCTGCATCATCGTCATATCTTTCATCCGGATTGTCATAGTATCTTTCATCAACATCACAGATTCTGTCTTTATCATCATCAAGACAGCAGCGTGAGCCGATTTTTTTGTATGGTGATGAACATAAATTTTCTGTTGTGTATATGTCTTGAGTTGTTAGTGCTGTTGTTTTTGGCACTTCGTGCACGTCGCAAATCATGTTGTAATTTGCATCAAGACAACAATTATTTTCAAATTTTATATATGGTTGATTACACATCATTTCTTTTTCTTGCGTGTATTTTTCTTTTATTGTTTCTTTTTGACGATCATTGTATGCTTCTGATTTATAATCGTAATTATCTCCAATTATTAATGAGGGTTTAAGAATAATTATTGTTAGCGCAATTGAAGCTATTACTAGAACAAGCACGATCAAAACAACTGCGGCTGCAGGGACTTGCGCTTTTTTCATGATAAGTGGGTATTTCTCATTTTATATAAATGTATCTTACTACTTTTAGTGACAAAAAATTGACAATTTTTTATCCCTCTGTTCAGATGATTTACTTTTATTTTTTTATTCTTCGACGGTGTTTTTTATTTATATCAATAGAAATAAGTTTTCTTCAGAAGATTTTTTCTTTGGTATTTAGGAAATGAAATTAAAATATCAGAAAATTAATTTCACTTACTATAATTCATTTTAAAATTTTATTTCTACTCCAGCTGCATTTTTATTATAGTCAAAGACATTTATATTTCACTCTTTTGTCTTTGACTTATTAGGAAAAGACATACAAATTTGGTAAAAAACTTATGTCTTTTACTATAGTAAACTTCTCCCCGTTTATCCTCCCAATAAGTAAGGGATGGAGTTGATCTGTTCGCGATTTTTATATATTCTATTGAGTTATTGCTATTATCATTATTATCATTATTATTATTTTTTCTTACGTACAGTAGATTTATATATGAACTCTGATTCCATTTTTTATGGGAAAATCTGATGAACATATCGGACTTGCCGATTTGAAAAAATCATATGAAGTTTTTGCAAAGAAATATACCCTGCCCGCTTTTGAAGAACTGAATCATCTTTTTGAAATTGAAGAAATTTCTGGAGAGACGGATTTATTATTAAAACGCATACGTCATGTGATAATAGAAAAGATTTCAAATTATTTTCGATTTGTTGATCTGTTGATTAATCCTTCATCGTCATCATTGTTTTTTTACAAAAAAGTTAAGAAACTAACAAATCCAGACCGCGAATTTTTATCAGAAGTCTATGAGTTATTAGGTGATCTTGAGATTGAATCCGTGCTGCGTGATCTTGATTATGTTGAGCAAAAAGAAGCACTTTTCATTAAGAAAATATATACATTGTATAATAAGACTATAAAAAAACGATTAATGCAGATTGTTGAATCTGTTATTAGTTTTGCAGAGAAAGAAACATTTATGAAAAATTCAAGTGGAAGTTATTTTGGATAGGAATATTTTAACATGTTATATCATGATAAGCCAAGTGATTTTGATATTAAATTTGAAGTTGTTGGTTGCTTTATAGAATATAATAAAAAAATTTTATTGCTTCATCGACAAGATCATAAGAGTCAAGGTAATACTTGATGTGCGCCTGGAGGGAGAGTAGAGAATGGAGAAAGTATTTTTGATGCGATACGTCGGGAATTGTGTGAAGAAACCGGTTCGCAAACAACTCTTGATCAGCTTAATTATTTTAAAAAAGTATTTGTACGATTTCTTGAATATGATATTGCTTATCATATTTTTCAAACCCGATTAGACCATTCTCCATTGATAATAATAAGTGAAGAAGAACACAGAAATTTTAGATGGATTTCTCCTCGAGGAGCTTTAGATCCGCCTCTTATTGGAGATGGAGATACTTGCATAAGACTTTTTTATAAAATTTAGAGTTATTTTCTTTCTTATTTCTTCAACGCATCAAGATTCATTTCAAGCGCTGCGATTGGCATTGTTATCTTGTTTGTTTTAAGTATCTGCGGATGCAGTTCTCCGATATATCCTTGTGATATGTTATTTATTTTTATTTCGCCGCATCTTCCGTCGATAAACGAAGAGTGCATGCTCTCTTCTATTGCATATTGAATATTAACCATTTTCATAAGATAATCCAACGTTTGTTTTATTTCTGTAAAATTTGCTTTTTCATGACAAAGGGTTATACAGAGATGCTCTTTTTCTCCAATGCCTGTCTCTTCTTTCGCGTTATTAAAAAATATTTTTCCAGTTTCAAATATTTTTTGAGGATACGATACATCGACATTTTCAGCCAAAACTTCTATTGCATTGGCAAGCAGCGATTGACGCAGCGTATCTTTTTCTGTTTTTGATTCTATAAGAAGTATCAATTCTTTTTTTATTTCATCTTCACTTCGATTCATATTCTTAAATTGCTTATTTTTTGTTGAAAGATGATAGGTTGAAGTTTCAATTAGACCCAATCCTATGAGTATTTCAGCAATTTTTCTTTTGAGAATACCTATTTGTTCTTCCTTTCCAATTGTTGCTATGTTCGGCAGGAGCGGTGTAAAATTTTCATATCCGTATGCAACGGCGAGCTCTTCTGCCAGGTCAATTTGATGCAGAATGTCTGTTCGATAGGGAGGAATAATAGCATATGTTTTATTTTTTTTCTTATCAAAGCCAATGCCCATTTTTTCAAGCAAATTTTTTGTTTCTTTTTCTGAAAAGGAAGTTCCTAAATTTTTATTTAAAAATTCAATTGAGAATTCTTTTTTTTCCGATGATAAGTTTGGGATGACTATTTTTTTGCCATTGTGTACGCATTCGATTGTATATATTTTCCCGCCCATGTCTATTAAGGAAGTTACCATTATATTGATTACATTTTTGAGAGCGACTGGGTCTGTGCCTGTTGCCTCAAGAAAAATGTTTTTTGTCGTTGTGTCTATTTTGCCGACGACATGAGAATTAATTATCGGAGGCATTGACATAATCGTGTTTGCTGCGTCGATAAAAACCGGAAAAGTTGTCCAGTCTTGACAAATGTGGGCATATTCCCGACCAGTCGAATGCTGTGTTAGAATTTGCCTGGCAGTGATAATACGAGGAAATTCTAATGGTTGAAATTTTATTTCTTCCGGTTTCATCGCCTTGAATCGAACAGGAAACTTTATTTTGTCAAGTGGATATAATCCGATGCCCCCTTTTTTTCTTTTTCGTAAAAATGTCTCTGCCAATTTTTCCTGCATATCAATTATTTCTTTTATCTTTTTATCATCAAAATGCAATCCTTTTATAATGCAGGCAAATGCATATGGCCATTCTTTTGGCACTTTTTCGATTATTAATTTTTCTTTTGATGTATGAGTAGTGTAATTAGTTTTATTTTTCTTTCCTAAAAACGCATTAAAACTTCTTACAAATCCCTCAAAAGATAATAAATCCGGCCTATTAGGAAATATCTCGATAGAAATCGTCGTGTTATCCATTTTATCAACGGGAGTTCCAAACATTGTTATTCTATCCTGCATTTTTGCATCAAGCTTTCCTATTCTTTTCTCAAGCTGTTTTTTTTCAAATGTAAGGATAGTCATGTTATATTTTTCTTATGATATCTAATTTATTCTCTATATTATTAAGCTTGTCATTTACTTCATTATAGTCAAAGACATTTATATTTCCCAGTTTTGTCTTTGAGTTATTAGGAAAAGACGTACAAATGTGGGGGGAAATTTACGTCTTTTACTATAAATCTATTTTTCATTTCCATTCTTATTTTTTCCATTTCATGTTTTACAGTCAGAAAACTATTTTTTACTTTCATAAATTCCATTGATGTATTTTTATCTATAGTGAAAACATATATCCATATTATCACTTTAGAAGTAATTAAAAAAGTTTCTAATGTTATTAGTGTGGCAAAATAACTTAGGCATCCAAAAAGTTTCCTGATTATTATAGCTGTTGTAGCTAATATTATCATCAAAAATAATATATCTTCAATTCTTATTTTTCTTCTATAAAATTTCTCTTTCATTTTATTTAAATATCAAAGCATAAATCCCGAGTCCAATAAGGAAAATCACAAACAGCCAAAATAAAATTTACCAATGTTTATTTTTCTCATTTTTACTTATTCACTTATTTTTTCTGCCAATTCCTTTAATTTTTTATCATCTGCCCTTTGATAATCATGAGAAGAAATATACCCCTCGTATTTTATGAAATATTTATCTACATTTGAAGAAAATTTTTCCCATTTTTTCATTTTTGTTCCGTGCATAGGAAATAATTTTGTATGAACATGATCGACACCAAATCCTTCTAAAATCATGCCCGTTCTTCCAACATCGGGCAACTTTTTATCTAATAATTTTGCAGCTTTTTTTGAAGCTATTATCAATTCACTCAAAATGGTATTTTCTAAATCAAATGCATAACTGGGATAATGTTTTTTTGGTATAACTACTGAAAATCCTTCAGTATTCGGAAAAATTGACAAAAATGCGAGATGTTTATTGTCTTCCCAGATTTTATAACAAGATTTTTTTCCTTCTACTATCTCACAAAAAATACAATTTTTCATGTTATTTATTCCAGATTTTCATTTCACGCAATTGGTTAAGTTCGTTTTTGTACATGTCACGCAAATCAGTGATATTAAAAAATTCCATAATGATGCGGTCAAAACCCGGTCCCCATGCTAATACTGGAACATGTTTTCCAAAAATAGGAATGGTGATTTCTGGCCGGAACATTCCTGCGCCGCCGAGTTCAACCCACTTTTTATGATGTGGATGAAAGACATCTATTTCTAAGCTTGGTTCTGTGTAGGGAAAATAGCCAGGTCTTATTCTGATTTTTTCGTAGCCCATTTTATTGAAAAATTCTGTGAGATAGCCCAGAAGCTGTTTAAAATTTGCGTTTTCATCGACGACAATTCCCTCTGATTGATTAAATTCAAAACCGTGGCTCCAATCAATTGTTTCGTTGCGGAAACATTTTCCCAGCGCAAAATATTTTGCAGGGAACTCCCCGTTTTCAGCAATTTTTTTTAAGGTTTGTATTGAGAGACATGTTGTATGGGTTCGCAATACCACTTTTTTTGCATCGCTTTCCTTCCAGCAATATTGCCAGCCCTTACTTGCAGATATTTTTCCCTCGTGCGCATTTTTTATCTGTTGAACAAATTTTCTATCGGGAAGTTTTGCTTCTTTATTGATAAAAAAAGTGTCCTGCATTTCCCTCACTGGATGATCCTGCGCAGTGAATAAGGCATCAAAATTCCAGAATCCTGATTGGATTATATTTCCACCCATTTCAATAAAGCCCATTTCGAGCCAGATTTTTTTTGCGTAATCAATTGCCTGATTGACAAAATGACGTTTTCCCCCAAAAATTTTTGAAACAACTGCCTGCAGGTTATACCTGCGGAATTTTTTTTGTTTCCACACATTTGACTTTATCAATTCCGGCGTTATTGATTCAAGCAATTCTTCATCAAATTTTTCGCGCATTAATTTTTCTGCTAACGGCGTGATATGAATAACAATTGATTTTTCCTCTTCTATTTCAATAATATTTCTCCTTTCTTTTAAGTTTTCGAATGCGTATTTTTCTTCTGGCGCTAATTGATTGAATTTTTTTGGAAGGTTATCCAAGAATTTTTCTTCGAGTGTTTTATGCATAATCTCTTCTTTTTTTGCAATGAGCGCAATGTTTCCTTGAGTTATTGTAATAAACGCTTTCTTTTTTAACACGCCGATAGATGCCTTTAGTTCGTCGTCGGTAAGATGCGCCAATTCTTTTGCATTCTTGAGCGGGATTACTTTTTTTTCTGCAAGAACGGCAAGCAATTTTCTTTCAGGCAGACCGTGCCTGATATACATAATCCCATTTATTCCCAATACAATCACACTTTCTTTTTTTGTCTGAAGTAAAATAATATTTTTTTCTGCCAGAAAATCGAGCGCGCGCAAAACGCTTGTTTTATCAAGAAAAGATTTTTCAATTATGGCATTAATGTCTTCTTTAAGAAACGGAAGGACTTTTTTTTCTATGGGACTCAAATATTCCCCTAATTTTTGCGAGTCGATTTGTTTATTCACCATTAGATTGTAGAATTTTATTTAGTTTATAAATTCAGTTATTTTATGGCATTTTTTGCCTGCTGTGTTGAACCTGATAACGTTATGATAAGCGCCTGCAAATCCTGCCTTGAGTAGTGTGAACTGGGGAAAAAGCAGAGCTGTGTCCCTATTTTTTTACAGAGAAATATATTTTGTTTCAGACGCGCAATAACCCGTGCCTTTTCTTTTTTTGGAATTTTTTTTATTGCATCAACATCTATCCCTATTTTTATATTATTTTTTTTGGCGATTGTGCAGAGGATTTCATTCAGACCAGAATCCCTTTCTTTGAGTTTATCTTTTCGGTTATGTATTTCTAGAGAGAGAAGCACGTTAACATCTTTTATTTCAAGAATCTTGCGATTGAACTCTCCCTCGCGCGCTTTCACAATTATTTGTTTATTTTCTTTTTTGAGTGTTTGTATTTCCCTGCGGGCTTGATTGAGATTATCTGTTGTGATTATCATAGATAAAGAATGGCGAGAGGAATTTTAAACATTGCGTTTCATGATATAAAATTTTAAATAATCATTGCATGTCTTTTATATATGAATCAAACGTACTATGGGGGGCAAATAAAAACGGAATATCGAGGACATTTTGCGGTTTTTCTTAGAACTCAAAGAGATATAAACAATCCATTACTTTTTTCTAAAATTCCTATGGGAACGCAGGCATATGTTGATAAAAGTGCCCTCAATCTTGCCTCCCCCTTTCCTCTTCCTTTTCGAACTTATTTACAAGTAAATGATAAAGGATATGAGAAAATTAAAAGCGGATTTACAGATGCATGGCAGCAAGATAGAGAATCTTTTTCTGAAGCTGCTTTAGATAAACTTATTGTTGAAGAAGGTGTTGTAGAATCTTATGCCGATGCATTTGAAAATATTTTAAAAGCGGCAGATTTACATAACCTTAGAACATTAAAAGCGGCAGATTTACATAACCTTAGAACAGCTCTTCATTTTTAATCATTCAATCACTGTTCCCACAAAATGTTTTTTGTTGAGAAAATCATCGAGATTTTTCATGTCTGGACCTATAATGTATGTTGGTATGAAATTTTTTTTAATGATATTGGCAGCTTTTTTATCGAGGACAAAATGCTGGCCAGGATGAAAATTCATTTTTTTTGTTATGGTGTAAAATTCTTCCGCAGAAATGTAAGGAATAAATTTTGCGTTTTTATATTTTTTTGGATTTTTGCTGTAGAGTCCTGCTACGTCAGTGATATTGACAAACTTTGTGTTAAGAACGTTGGCGAGCGCTGCAGACGTTGCGTCTGATGTTTGCTCTTTACTGTATCGAAGCGCGCCGCAAAAAACAATATCGTTCTTTTCCAAAGATTCTTTGACTGCATGCATATCTGCAGGAATTTCTTTATTGACATTGTGCTCGCTGAAAAAATATGTCATGAATTTCGCGTTGAGGCGGGTGCAATGCATTCCCAGCGCGGTTTGCACAAATTCTTTATGAGGAATTGTTTGTTTTTCCAGTCCTTGAATATAATTCCTGGCAGTTTTTCCTCCACCGCAGACAACAACAAACTTATATTTTTTCTTGTTTTTTATTAATGTATGTTTGAAATCTATTAGAAGCTTTTCATTAATTTTTTCAGGAATAATAAGACTGCCGCCTAAACTGATAATGATGACCTCTTTCATTTTGTATGAAAGAATGTGTCTTATTTAAATTTTTTTAAATCCTTTCAGATCTATATATTGGAGTATAAAAATTGTTTTTAAGGAGGTTATCGGTTTGCTCATATGAACGTGAATGATTATACAAAGGGTTTTGCTGATTTTTTAAATAATAAATTCTCTAAATCAAATATCGATCTTAATCTTGAGTTAATTCCTGACAAAACGCCTTTACGCTGTGAAGACAGTAATAATATTGCTAGAGGAACGTATTCCTATGGATCTGAAGTTCGTAAAAAATCTATCGATTTTTCTTTTTGTTTCTATTCTTCTAAGAAAATGAAAGATACTCAATTATATGTCACTTTTACTTCTGCAACACCTTTAGAAATAAATAATCTTAATGAATCTGGTTTATTACAACGACTGAGTCTGACTAAACAAGACAATACTGATAATAAAATGCATTTTTTAAAATATCAATTTGTAAGAGATCCTCGACAAATAAGCCCTGATACATTGTATGGCGAAATATGGGCATCAATTTTTAAGCAAGTATTTATGCAAATACAACCTAAATCGTAAATAATCTATCGTCGACAACGGCGAATATTTTTAAGCGCGCGCCGCAGTCAAGCCAACCGTGCGCGTAATTAATTGATGCAAAGCAGTTTACATAATCTTTTTTTTCCTTGAAATAATGCGAGTCTTTTAAGTAGCAATCAACCATGGTGATTATTTCTTGCGCCTGCTTTGTTTTGGTTTTTGCAATTGATTTTCTTGCGATGGCAAATGCCTTAGCAGTTATGTGAAAATATTTTTCTATCTTCTGTTTTGTTATTTTGTCTTCCATTATTAATGAAAGAAAGACATATTTTTAAAATGTTAGGGAAGGGTTATAAACCTTTTTTTCTATTCTTTTTAATGGTTTATTATGTTATTATCCGAGGACCTTTGGGATGTGGTAAATCAACCATCTCCGAGCAATTGTCAAAGAAAATAAAGGGAAGGCATTTTTCTGTAGACAGAATTCTTGACGAGCATAGTCTGACTGATGAAAAAGAGGGGGGTTACATCTCTCAGAAAAGTTTTATTGCCGCGAATAGCATTATTGTCCCTAAGGCGAAAAAAATTTTAGACAGAAATATTTCTATAGTTTTTGATGGAAATTTTTATTGGAAGTCGCAGATTGATAATTTGATTAGTCGACTTAATTTTCCACATCATGTTTTTACTTTGTGTGCTCCTTTAGCAATTTGCATACAAAGAGATAGTAAAAGAAATAAAACGCACGGAAGAGATGCAGCTGAAGCTGTTTATAAAAAATCAACTTCATTTACTTATGGAACTATTATTGATGTGACCAAGTCTTTGAATCAATGTGTGAAAGAAATAGTTTCTTACTTGCCTTCCTAAATTTGTTCTTTGAGTAATGAATACGGTGATTTTTTTGCGAGGATAAATCGAGAGCCGACGTAATTTGATATGACTGCTGAAATAAGCATTTCTCCTACGGCTGCTTTGAGAATGCCGCCGATAACTGGGACATTTGCCTGATTGGCAAAATAAGTTATAATGCCCTTTATTTCATTTTCTGACAACACTGTTTTTGTGACATTTATTCTGTTTCTGATTTTGACAAGCATGTTTTTGCCGGTGCCCGGACATTCAATTAATTGAACCTGGGGATCGTTTATCATTGGCTCTATTTTGCGCAATGGATTTAATGAGCTATCAGAGTTTATTGCATCTGGTGATTGAGGCTGAGTAAGTGATAAAAGCTCTTGACTCATTTTTGTGGCTGTTTGCGGTTTTATTTGTATTTGAGCGGGCGGCTGCCGACGAGGAAGAAACTGTCTCGCGCGCTGCTGCGGCATTGCTATTTGCAGTCTTTCATTTTTTCTTGCAAAATCAGTGGTTAATTGCCCATATACTTCCACTGATTTTTCCTGCGGTAGAATTTGTTCCTTTTTGTCAAATACAATTGTTGCGCCAAAGGCGTTAATCTCTTGATTTTCCTGCAAATATTTTCTTTTTATTTTTTCTGCAGCAATTATTTCCTTGACTTGGTTTTCTTGCGTGCTCTGCAGCATTAATTCTTCAGCAAAATCCATAAGAAAAATAATTCTTTGCTCATGATTTAACTCTTGCAGGCTCATTATTATTTAAGAAATTGTCGTGATCGCATCATATCACGCGGCATTTCTTTTGGTGATTGTTCTATCTTGCCTTTTATTTTTTCTTCCATGAGCATTATGCCTTTTGAGATAACCTTATTTTGATCAAGAAGCGCGTCTAATTTTTTCAAAAATTCGTTATCAATTGAACCGCTTTTCCCCGCAAGATTATTATCCGCGAAACTTTTTGCGGACAATTCAAATAACTGAAGGAGGCGATTAATATTTGATGACAATTCGTCAAATTTAATGGAAAGATTGGTGAGAACTTTTTGCAGCTGTACAAAATTTTCGACTAATAGCTGATTAACATCTTCTTTTTTAATAGATTTTTTTATCTCAATCTTATTCATTTTTCACCTCTACCGTAGCGAAGAAACAATAATTTATAAATATTGAGGTTTACTCTTTTTATATGGTGTCTTTTTTTGAGGCAATTTTTTTAAGCATTATTCAGGGCGTTACTGAATGGTTCCCGATCAGCAGTTCAGGGCATTTGGCGCTTTTGCAGCATTTTTTTGGATTTCAGGATTTTTCATATGACATTTTTCTGCATTTGGCAAGTGTTCTTGCGCTGATTGTTTTTTTCTGGAAAGATTTAGTGTCTTTTTTTTCGTTCCGTAGAGAAAAAATTGATTATATCTTCAAAATAATTCTTGCAATGATTCCTGCAGGGATTGTCGGCGTTTTATTTCGAGATTATATTGCCTCTTTGATGCAAGATATGTTTTTTTTAGGAGTGTGTTTTATTTTTTCCGGATGTATTATCTATTTGACTAAATTTAGTCGTGAACGAAAACAGCATGTTAGTTTTTTTGACGCATTTATTATTGGCATATTTCAAGCATTTGCACTGTTGCCGTCGGTATCGCGCAGTGGCATGACGATTAGCAGCGGATTATTTAACGGGGTTGATAGTCGCGAGGCTGCCCGTTTTTCTTTTTTACTTGCAATTCCCGCATTACTTGGCGCAAATATATTTGAAATAAAAAATATTATGTCAATGAATATTTCATATTCTATTTTGGTTGTCTCTTTTCTTCTGACATTTGTGACCAGTTTAATCACGATTCGATTTTTAATCCAGATTGTTCAGCATGAGAAATTTTATTTATTTGGTTGGTATAATGTTGTATTGGGAATTTTTGTAGTAGGGAGAAGTTTGTTTTAAACTCTATCCTTGATCATACGAATGTTTATATTTTTTGACAGAATAATCAATTATGGAGCTTATAGAAAATAATGCAGAAGATTTATTGAAAGAAATAAAAATAAATGAAGAAAATTATGTTTTGACTTTTATTCATTGTAAATATGAAAATGAAACTATTTCTTTATCATTAAACGAATTACAAACGTTAAAATATTTACGTGAAATCGAGGAATATAGATTTCCCATGCAAAAATCGTTTCGTTATAGAAAGGTTTTGGAAAATTGTCCATATGAAAGCTGGGGGAGATTTATTTTTCAAGAAATAAACAAACGATTAATCCCCAAAGGATTAGTTGAAATTATAGTTGAAAATTTTCAAGACGCTTTTAGTCTTACGAATAAAGCGAGAAACGGTAAATATTCAGCTCTATTAATTGAAAAAGAAAAAATTGAGAACAAGAAATAAGAACTGATGCTCTTTTTATGGGCGCAAGGGGAATTGAACCCCTATCTCAAGCTCTGGAGGCTCGCATTCTACCATTGAACTATGCACCCACCAGACAGCAAGAATAATCTATTTTAAAAATATATTGATTGAGGATTATTTATAGAGGACTTTGAATAACCCACATTTCCGAAGGAAATCGCGTCAAAGTCCTCTATAGTGAAAAAATCGCTTCTTTCCCTAATAAGTTATAGAAAATCAAATATTTTCTATCTCTCCAAACAAAATGTTTGAAGACAACAAAACAAAAAGCATTTACTATCTTACATTAAAATTTGAAAATGCTTTTTGTTTGACAAAACGGGAAATATAAATATCACGGACTATATTTGAATATACCCATGAAAACTATTGAACGCACATTAGACATTGAAATGAATTCTGTTGCTGCAACGCCCTCTTCTTATAAGTCTGATTCGCGTTTAGCGTATATGAAAAAAAATCCGTGTGGGTGCGGGTGTCTTGGATGCGGTTGTTTGACTGGTCTTGCAAGTCCGTTTGTTGTGTATGGCCTATATCATGTTGGTGCGTATGTATTACAAATCTTTAAATAATCTTTTTTGCTTGATGCAGTATGTTTGGCGGTTTAGATCCTAAGAAAATGCAGGCAATGATGAAACAAATGGGCATTGCACAGGAAGAGATAGATGCACAACGAGTGATTATCGAATGTTCCGATAAAAAAATTATTATTGAAGAGCCATCGATAATGAAAATTAAAATGCAGGGACAGCAACAATTTCAAATTTCAGGTATTATAAAAGAGATCGCTACTGGTGAAGACGAGGAAGAAGACGTTGATCATACTGAAGAGGATATTAAGACGATTATGGAACAGACAGGTGCGAGTGAAAAAAAAGCACGTGAGGCACTTGCAAAAGCGAACGGAGATTTGACCGAGGCAATGATGGGGTTGAGTTGAAAGTTTACAAATACATTACCATAAAACCTATTAATTGGTTTTACCTTGTTTTTTCATGGATGTTTTTAGAACTTATTTGAAAGAATCAGCGAAACATCTGCAGATTGCAGATCACATGATTTATGTTACCTTGCCAATAGTCAATGAGAAACGGCTTTTAATCAAAATCCTTGAAGAAATTTATAAATCCGTTTTGAATTCTTTGTATAGTCTGCTTTCGTATGAGCAGGCGCTGGGAAGAGTAAGCACGCTTGAATCAGATGAAATTATTGATACACTTTTGAAGGTTGCAAAAAAAACGCTGTCACATGAACACAGCAAAAAGATAAAAGAAATTCTGACGATTCATCAGAAGCATCAGCAAAGCGCGATGGAATTTGTCCGTCGGGAAAAAGTGATTATTATGTCCGACAGACTTTCAGTTGAGGGATTTGACTTGCGTCGGATTAAAGAATATTTATTGGTAGCAAAAGAACTTTTTTTAACAGTTTCGAAGAAGTCAGTATCTCCAGACAGTGCCGCATCCCCAAAAGATTTATAAACAAAATTTCCAATCCAATTTCAGAAACACTATGAAACGATCAAGTAGGCGCTGGAAAAAAAAACGACAAATGCGTTGGAAATGGCAGCGAAAAATTCTGCGTAGAATTAAGAGAAAACGTAAACAAAAGAAAATGTAGTTTTATACCAACGGAAATAAATTTTCTTGAAGAAAATTTTTTCCTTGTAATCAACAACATTAATATTTCACCATTTTGTCAAACAAAAAGCATTTTACTGTCTTACATTAAAATTTGAAAATGCTTTTTGTTTTGTTGACTTATTAGGAAAAGATGTACGAATATGGGGGAAATTTACGTCTTTTACTATAAATCAAGAACTCTCTTTTACACAGTTATCGGCATAAGCAGCTTCAACGCAGAAACAAAAACAACAATCAAAACAACAAAGACAATAGCCATTTCAGGAGTAATAGTAAGCGAACTTCCATACTCTTCATTATACCGCATCAATCCGCCTTGACTTGACGGCATTGAAAAATTTTCTGCCATAAAATAATAAAGAGATGCGGCTTTTAAAGTTTTGCACATTGTCAGTATCTCCGCATAAACAATAATTTTTATAATTCTGTATTTCAATTTGAATAG
>CAYIPM010000005.1:0-16426 GCA_964365195.1 Candidatus Woesearchaeota archaeon | reverse complement strand
GAAAAAAGAAGAGGTTAGAAAAGAATATTTCAAGTTAAGAATTAAAAGATTTACCCTAAAAAAATGTAAAAATATTCTTCTTGCTCAATTTGGGTATGAAGTTAGTAAAAGAACCTTACAAAGATGGAATAAGCGATTAAATGAAACTGAGTGGAATTTAAAAGATAATTCTAAAAAACCGAAGATAATTCATACAAAATTAACTGCAGAAATAGAAGAAAAAATAATAAAAATTAGAAATAAAACCGGTTGGGGAGAGAATAAGATTTGCGATTTTATTCCAAATATCTCTCATAAAATTGTGAATAAAATCCTCAATAAACATAAATTAACAAAACCAAGCGTAAACAGAAAAAAACAAATAAAGTATATTCGTTGGCAGAGAAATCATGTTAATTCACTTTGGCAAATGGATACTTCTGACCAAAAGATTGAAGGCAAATATTGTTTTGCTGTGATTGATGATTGCTCAAGATATTGTTTAGGATTATTTGCACTTAACAGCGTGTCAACAAATATTATAATTCATCTACTTGACACGCTGTTCAAGGTTCATGGAAAGCCAAGAGAAATATTAACAGATAATGGAAATATCTTTGGACTAAAGAGCAAACACTCAAAGTTTGATCGGGCATTAAATCGTCGAGGGATTAAGCATATTCGAACAGCAATTCATAGCCCTACAACTTCTGGAAAGATTGAGAGATTTTTTCAAACTCTGGATAAAGAGTTTGTATTCTGCAACAAAGATGCAGAATTATTTCGTATGAGATATAATCATCTTAGACCTCATACGAGCTTAGAAAAGAAATGTCCCGCAGAGGTTTATTTTGATTTTTCTAAATTAAAGTAGGGGGTGACAAATGTCTGGTGTGAGCACAAATACTGCCAAAATAGGAATATTTATAAATATCAAAAACATTTTTTGTTTGGTTTTCAGTTAAGAGTCAACTAAAAAAGATACCATGAAGAAAAGAGGAACAGCCGACAAAGAAAAAAATATTTCTCTGACAATAATATTAATAACAATAATTTTGGCAATTTTTCTTTCTCTGTTTATTTCTTTTCTGACGCTGAATTTTTTCGCAAATAGTGCAGAATCATTAGACACCGGAAGAATAATAGTGCATGTCACTTCATTAACCGGAATACAACAAGGCAGAATCACTGTAGAACTTGAAGATAAACTTCTTGCAACAAACAATGGAAAATAAATATAGCATAACTGCAATCTTTGCATTACTTATTATTATAACCGTTATAACTTCAACTTTAACAATATACACATTACAAAAACCATTTCTCAAAGGGCCGGGACAAGAAGGAACTGTGGAAATCACCGGTGGAATTTTACCTGTTGTTGATGTAATCATTATTGACAGTTCAGTAGTTGCGGGTATTTCAGATATAATACAATTTTCAGGAGCAGTTCCTGGCGGAACATATTCTACAGATAATATTCCTAGTTCATCAGAACCCTATCCATTTGTCATCAGAAATAATGGAAACGTACGAGCAAATATTGAAATTGATGAAAGAAGAAGTACAACGCAACTTAACTTAGGATTATTTGATAATACAAACAGCAGATTAAAATATTGGGCTGAACCAACATTCCCTATTACTGGAGCAATAGGATATAGTTCTTTAGATAATTGTATACCTCTTACCTCTGATTGTTTTACAAGCTCTCCATGTAACATTAGACCAGATCCAACAGACACAAGTTGTGTTATTCCGTTTGCAAGCGCAGGAAGAATTCTTGCTATTTCAAGTCTTAATTATGTCGATGCAACTGATGAAGCATTTTTACATATTCTTATTCATATTGACAATGCTGAACCTGCAGGAACAAAAAATACGATAATAACAATAACAGGAAGTCAGACATAGTGAACAATCAAAAATTTTTAATAATAGGATTAATACTTGCAGTATTTGTTTCAATATTGGTAAATAGCATTATGATAAATTTTCTTGATAAACCATTTCTCAAAGGGCCGGGACAAGAAGGAAATGTTGAGATTCAAGGACTAGCTCCTTCTGTTATTGATGTCATTATTATTGATAGCGCGATAGTTACCGGCATTAGTGATACAATTATATTTTCCGGCGTTACATATGGAAATTCTTATCAAACTGATATTGATCCGTTATCATCTTCTCCCTACCCCTTTGTCATCAGAAATAATGGGAATGTCGACGCTAAAATAGAGATTGATGAAAGAAGAAGCGCAGTAGCAATTACCTCAGGATTATTTAGTGATGCAAACAGCAGATTAGGATATTGGGTTGAAAATGCAGCTCCGATTGCAGGAGAAGTAGGATATGACACACTTGATGATTGCGCATCACAGGGTGGGTGTCGTCGTTCAGCAGACAGTTGTGAATTTGCTTTTAGTCCAAGATGCATTATTCCAATTGCTGGAAATAGAAGAACAACCGCAATAAATAAATTAAAATACCTTGATAATGCCGACGAAGTGTTTCTTCACATATTTATCAAGATTGCAAACACTGAACCCGGTGGAATAAAGAATACAATCATCACTCTAACTGGAAGTCAGGCATAATTCGTGATGATGATTTATTGACAGCATCCAAGGTGCAATAGACATTTAAGCTCTCACACCAACTTTCTCGAAATAATTCTCTGCTATTTTTTTTAATAAATTTAAGTAATTCTCAGAAGTATTTTTCTCAGAGAGAAAATTCATATCGACAAACTTTCCGTTATTTTTAAATGCCTGCAAATAAAAGCTTTTCATTTTCTTATTTGTGATTTTTTTAAGCCACTCAAACATTCTTTTTATCTCTTCAATGCCATGATATCTATAAAGGACAGTTGTTCTAAATTCATAGTCTTTAAAAGAAGAAATTATTTTTATGCTTTTTTCAATATCATTTATATTAAAATTGTTTAAAGGATCTGTCAATTCTATATAATGCTCTTTGTCTGACTTTATATCCATAGCAATATAATCAATCAATTTATCGTTAATTAATTTTTGAAGTCTTTCAGGAAAACTTCCATTTGTATCAAGTTTAATCATAAATCCCATCAGTTTTATTTTTCTTAGAAAATCCTTTTTTAAACTAATTAAAGGCTCTCCGCCAGTAATACATACGCCGTCAAGATATTTTTGTCTTTTCTCTAAAAAAGATAAAATTTCATCTTCAGTATAAGAGACATTACTATTATTATTATTATTATTATTATTATTATTATTCACAACAAGCTCGGGATTATGGCAAAAACCGCATCTGAAATTGCATCCAGACAAAAAAATTGCGCATGCTACTTTTCCAGGATAATCAATTAAAGTTGTTTTTTGGAGTCCTTTAATTATCATATTTATATTTTTATTCCCTCGTCAATCTCACAAGGCATCACTTTAAACATCTTTCTATCTTTCCATTCTGATTGTTTGCCTTCATTCCATTGATCTAAGGGTCTTAGATACCCAACAATTCTGGAATATCTCTCGCATTTTGTTCTATTGTTCATTTCAAAATTTCCTCCTTTTCAATTAATAAAGTATCTGGTGTGTGTCCTAGCTCTTCATCGCATTTAGGACAATATTCATAATCTCCTTGCAAATATCCATGAATAGGACATATTGAGAATGTAGGTGTTAAAGTAAAATAAGGCAATCTAAAATTAGAAGCTATTTTTTTAATCATAACTTTTACATTTTCTTTTTGAAGTTTTTCTCCTATAAATGTATGAAAGACTGTTCCCCCAGTATATTTTGTTTGCAACTCATCTTGCAATTCGAGAGCTTCAAAAACGTCATCAGTATGATTAACAGGAAGATGCGTGGAATTTGTATAATACGGTTTTTCTGATTTCTGCAGGTGTTCTTCATTTGCCACTGCAATGCTCCCGAATTTTTTCTTGTCAATTCTTGCAAATCTGTACGTAGTTCCTTCACCAGGTGTTGCCTCTAGATTATATATATTGCCTGTTTCATTCTGATACTCTTCCAGTTTATTTCTCATAAAATCTAAAACTTTTATGGCAAATGCCTTTCCTTTTTCTGTTGCAATATTTTCGCCAGGCATAAAATTTACTATAGCCTCATTCATTCCTAAAAGACCTATTGTTGCAAAATGATTTTTCCAATATTCTCCGAATCTCATCTTAACTTTCCTTAAATAAAACTTAGAATAAGGATATAATCCTCCTTCAGTAAACTTTTCTATTGCCTTTCTTTTGATCTCTAAACTTTCTTTAGCCACGTTCATTAACGTTTCAATTTTTTTGAAAAAGTCCTCTTCATTAATGCTTGTAAATCCTATTCTTGGCATGTTTATAGTTACTACTCCGATAGAGCCTGTTAAAGGATTTGCTCCAAACAATCCTCCCCCCCTTTTTCTTAATTCTTGTTGATTTAATCTTAGGCGGCAACACATGCTTCTTGCATCTTCTGGCTTCATATCAGAGTTTATAAAATTTGAGAAATAGGGTATTCCATATTTTGCAGTCATTTCCCATATCAAATCATAATCTTCATTGTCCCAATCAAAATCTTTAGTTATATTGTAAGTTGGAATTGGAAAAGTAAAGACTCTTCCCTGAGCATCTCCCTCTAACATACATTCCGCAAAAGCTTTGTTGATAATATTCATTTCTTTTTTAAATTCTTTATATGTTTCTTTTTGCATCTTGCCTCCAATAATAACTGGCTCATCTTTCATATATTCTGGAACTTTTAAGTCCATAGTGATATTTGTAAATGGTGTTTGAAAACCAACTCTCGTTGGAACAGCCAAGTTAAATAAAAACTCCTGCATAGCCTGTTTTACCTGATAGTAGTCTAAATTATCATATCTTACAAAAGGAGCAAGAAGAGTATCAAAATTTGAAAATGCTTGCGCTCCCGCAGTTTCTCCTTGAAGTGTATAAAAAAAATTCACGATTTGACCTAATGCCACCCTTAAATGTTTTGCAGGTTTAGAAGAAACTTTCCCAGAAACTCCAGTAAATCCTTCAATTAATAAATCTTTTAGATCCCAGCCAACACAATAAGCTCCTAAAATTCCCAAATCATGGAGCTGTATATTTGCATTTTCATGGGCATGTCTTATTGATTCAGGGTAAATTCTTCTTATCCAATAATTAGTTATTATTTTTGTTGTGATATAATTATTCAAACCTTGAAGAGAAAATCCCATGTTAGAGTTCTCTTTTACCATCCAATCATTTAATCCAAGATAATCATCAACAGCTTCTATTGTATCAAACAATCCCTTAATATCCCTTAATTCTTCATGGCTTTTTCTATACAGAATATATGCTTTAGCTGTTTTTGCGTGCCCCTCTTCTATAAGAGTTTTTTCAACTAAATTTTGAATATCTTCAACATCTGGAATTTCCCCAGCCCATTGTTTATTTTCTAATTGAAAAACTACAAGATCACAGATATATTCAGCCCTTTTTTTATTACTGCCGCCAACAGATTTCACAGCTTTCCAAATAGCTTCAACAATCTTTTCTTTTTTAAAGATAACTACTTTTCCGTCCCTTTTTCTTATTTTATCCAGCATATTTCACCTAAAATTTTTTACTCCCACTGTAGTGATCCTGCAGTTTGATATTCAGTAACACGAGTTTCAAAGAAGTTCTTTTCTTTATTTAAATCAACAGATTGAGACATCCACGGAAATGGATTTTCTTTATTGTAAATTTTTGGGAGCATAATTCTTTCAAGCCGTCTATCAGCAATATACTCGACGTATTCACAAAATTGTTCAGCGTTAATACCCAATAATCCCTGCGGACAAGCATCATATGCATATCTTTTTTCTAAATCCACTGCTCGTTTTATTAGCACAATAATTTCATGTTTAAAATCGTCAGTCCAGACAGAGGGATTTTCTGTTTTGACTGTGTTGATTAAATCGCATCCGAATGCAAGATGAATGCTTTCATCGCGCATGATATATTCAAACTGTTCTCCAACACCAACCATCTTGCCCTGTCGTTTTAATGCAAGCATCATCGCAAAACCGGCGTAGAAAAAAATTCCCTCCATGATAACATAATAACCAATAAGATCACGAACAAATTGTTTAATATTTTCAGCACTTTCTGTTGAAAAATGCGGATCAAAAACAACACGCGTCAGTTCGACGACAAAATCATCTTTTCCTTTGATAGAAGGAATAGTTTTATACATATTGTAGATAGTATCAGGATCCAGGCCAAGCGTGTCACAGCAATAAATAAAGGTGTCAGTATGAATTGCCTCTTCAAATGCTTGTCGCAATAAATATTGTCTGCATTCAGGATTCGTAATGTGATTGTACACAGCAAGAACAATATTGTTTGCAGTCAAACTTTCTGCCGTCGAAAAAAAACCTAAGTTCCAAATAATTAATCGTCGTTCAGTATCCGTTAGTTGCGTGAGTGAACGCCATTGTTCAATGTCTTTTTGCATCGAGATTTCATCAGGGCTCCAGTTATTTGCTACCCCTGTTTTATAATGTTCGCGCGCCCACAAATATGTCATTGGCAAAATTTTGTTTGGATCCGTTTTTGGATTATTAAGCAAGGTCATTGTTTATTTTTATTGACATGATTCGCAATCAGGATCTAAAATACTGCACGCTTTCGGCACAGACCTTTGCTGCTGCGAGGCCAAATCCTCCTTTTTCATTTCTTCTGCGGCGACGGCAGGAACGCGCTTCATAAAATTTTTAAAATCATATTTATAATGCGCTTGAGTTTTTTCGACAAATGCCGTCTCGTCTGTTTTATATTCTCGTTTTTGTGTGAAACCAAATTTAGCAGCATCAAGCGTTGATTTTTCAATCTGACTTTTTCCAAGAGATCTTAAATAATATGTTGTCTTAAGCCCCATTTTCCAGGCAGTTACATAAATCTCTTCAATTTTTTTGCCAGATACGCCCTTAAAAAATACATTGTGGCTTTGTGATTGATCAATCCATTTGCCGCGAATCGCAGTTAATTTCAAGCACCAGAGTGGATCAATTTCAAACGCTGTTTTATATTTTCGTTTTATGGTATCAGGAATGCCTGCAACCATTTCTAAATTACCGTCGTGATATTTGATAGCATTAAGCATTTCCTCATTCCATAATCCTTCTTTTTTTAAATCCTCAATCAAAAAAGAATTCACAACAGTAAATTCCCCCGAAACATTTGCTTTCACATACATATTTTTATAAATTGGCTCAATCGATGGATAACAGCCAAAAATAGTTGATATCGTCGCTGTCGGCGCAATTGCCATTGTGTTAGAATTGCGCATCCCGTGTTTTTTGACATACGTTTTCAAGGACAGCCAGTCAAGCCTGCTTGTTTTGTCAATAAGTATTTCTCGATCGCGTTCCTCTTCAAGCAGTGCAATGGTATCTAACGGAAAAATGCCTCGATCCCATTTTGATCCCTTAAATGTTTGATACGCTCCTTTTTCCTGCGCGAGATTTGCCGAAGCTAAAATCGCGTTATACGAGATTATTTCCATGAGTTCATCGGAAAATTGCAGTGATTCATTTGATTCAAATTCTATGTTTTGTTTGTAAAGGGCATCAGCAAGCCCCATAATTCCTAAACCAACTGGTCGATGTAGCATATTGGAATTTTTTCCCTCTATCGTCGGATAAAAGTTTAAATCAATAACATTGTCAAGCATGCGCATGGCAGTGTGAATACTGTCAGCAAGAAGCTCAATATCAAGTTTTCCGCTGCGAATATGCACCGGCACATTAATCGAACCCAAATTACACACTGCAGTTTCATCACTCGACGTATTCAGCGTTATTTCCGTGCACAAATTTGAACTATGAATAACGCCTTGATGATCCTGCGGCGAGCGAATATTGCATGGATCTTTAAATGTAATCCACGGATGTCCTGTCTCAAATAACATCGAAAGCATTTTTCGCCATAATTCTCTAGCGCGCAATTCTTTAAATTTTTTTAATTTTCCGTTTTTTGTCATTGCTTCATATTCCTCATATTTTCTTTCAAAATTTTTGCCATATAAATGATGCAGTTGTGGTGCGTCGCTAGGACTAAAAAGAGTCCATTTCTCGTCGTTGAGAACACGCTTCATAAAAAGATCAGGAATCCAATTTGCAGTGTTCATATCATGTGTTCGTCGTCGTTCATCTCCGGTATTTTTCCGCAAGTTAAGAAACTCCTCAATATCAAGATGCCATGTCTCTAAATAAGCGCAGGTTCCCCCACGCCGCTTGCCGGTTTTGCTGATAACTGTAACATCGTTTGCAATTTTTAAAAATGGAACAACACCCTGACTTTCAGAATTTGTTTTTTTAATGAATGAACCCATTGCCCGAATATTAGTCCAGTCATTGCCCAGACCTCCTGACCATTTTGACATCTGGGCATTATCTGCAATGCATTTGAAAATATGTGTTAAATCATCTTCTATCGTAGTCAAATAACACGAGCTTAGCTGCGGGTGTGTTGTGCCGGAATGAAACAGAGTCGGTGTTGAAGGGCAATAGCGCATCGTTGACATTAAATCATAAAATTTCACCGCCCATACTTCTTTATTCTTTTCTTGCAGCGCAAGTCCCATGGCAACGCGCATTAAAAATGCCTGCGGTGTTTCCATTCGTCGGCCTTCAATACTGATAAAATAGCGATCATATAATGTTTGAATGCTGGTGTATTGCAATAAATAATCTCTATCTGGCAAAACTGATTCAGCAATTTTAGTCAAATCATATTCGAGCATGCGCGCATCAACTAATCCCAGTGCAACAGTTTTTTTGATGTTGTCAATAAAACAATGTTTATATTGTTCATATTTTGTTTCATCAGTCCAGGATTGCTGACTTGCCTCTTTGTAGAGTTTCTGTAAAAAAAATCTTCCAGCTAAATAATTATAAGACGTGTCTTTTTCGATAAAAGAAATTGTTGCAAGAATCAATGCCCGTTCAATTTCCTGCGAGCTTACACCATCATAAATATTTTTAACAAGTTCTTTGGTGATTAAGCCAGCATCAATATCAGTAAGTCCGTCAGCAGCGCGCCCTATTGTTTTTTGCACTTTTTTAAAATCAAACAGCGTTAAACTTCCGTCACGTTTTTTAATCCGCAATTTTCCAAGGTGCGCTTTTTCGAGAGTTACCTGTTGCTGTTTTTCGCGTTCTTCCCGCCGTTTGTCACGATACAAAATATATGCCTTTGCAATTTCATATAAATTATTCATGATCAAATGTTTTTCGACAACATCTTGAATATTTTCAACATTTGGATAAAAATCAACAAAACGCACTTTAATTTCTTCAATAATATTGACAATTAATCTATTAAGAAGTTCGCCTGAAATTTCTGATTTTGCCGCGCGCACTGCCTTTTCAACGGCGTTTTTTATCTTTTCTGAATCAAACGCAACAACCTCTCCGTTTCGTTTAATGACTGATAATGCTGTTTCACTCAATTGCATCTTACACCTTTTTAATAACCTCTTTAAAATCTTTAATATTCTGAAAATCCATATAGACTGACGCAAAACGAATAAATGCAATCTTATCTACTCTTTTTAATCGATTCATGACCATTTTTCCTATTTTTTCGCTGTGCACCTCTTTTCCTTTTTGTAATAATTTTTCCTCCAGCTCGTCAAGTATTTTGTCGATCTCCTTTGTTGGAATCGGACGTTTTTCGCACGCCTTGATAATGCCTAACTTTAATTTTTCTCTTGAAAAATGTTCTCGTCGGCCATCTTTCTTGACAACAATAATGTCCTTTTTTTCACCTTTTTCGTATGTTGTGAATCTTTTTTTGCATTTTAAACATTCGCGTCTTCTGCGTACGCCATCAGGAGATTCCCGCTTGTCAGTTACACGCGTGTGATTATCGCAGTAGATACACTTCATAGGTGAGCAATATTATCCTCTTTGTTACTTTGTCGTTAATACAATATATTGTATGGTGCTTATTATGCAACCCAACTTATTGTATCTTCTGATTCAGTAAAATAATCCAACTATATAAATATTCTCATACAATCTGCTGTATAATTTTATTTTTTAACCAAGAAAAAAATTCTTAACTACAACATATAGAGAGTTTTGAAAAACCTCAAATTCAAAACTCTCTATAGAAAGAGAGTATGTGTTATCTCGTTAATATTTCCTAACGATATATTAATTCTGGATTTCATGTTTCATTTTTCTTACAAAAGCTTGTGAAGGCGTTTAGAGTATTTCAAACTGTAAAGCACGGTGAAGCCTGACTTCATTGTACCAATGAATAAAATCCTTCAAATTTTTAAATGCTCTTCTATTTCGATCATAACAATCAAAAAACTTCTTTACTTTTCCGTTTGATTGCGGATGTTTTATTCTACACAATATTTGCTGAATTCCATTCATTTTTAAGAATGTCTTAAAACGAGAATCTCCGTCGACATTACTGATAAATTGGGATCCGTGATCGCTAATGCATTGCTTTATTTTTCCTTGTTTCAACGTTAAATTCATTTCATAAATCGTCATGTCAGTTGTCGGGCTATTGCATTCGACAACTGCAAGAGCTTTCCTGCTTGCATCATCAATGACTGCAAAAACCCAAATATTTCCATTGTAATGCCAATCGATGTGAACTGCAGTTAATGAGTGTTTTCTTTCATAACGAATCCAGTCTTTCTTTCTGATATCTTTTTTTAGTTTAGGTTTTGCGAAACCTAATTGGAGCAATATTTTATGAACTCTGTTATGCCCGATATGTTTCGAGTAATCTCTTTCAATTATTTTTTCTAGCGTATCAGCAGATACGCGATATTTCTCAAACGTTTTCTTGATAAGATCTATTTCCCATTCCTTCAATTCCCGTCGAGGCCGGCCTACCTTTTTCCCTATTTCTGGAATTTTTCCGGTTGTGTCAAATGCCTCCTTCACCTGATACACTCTTCTCACAGAAATATCCGCAATCTTTCTCGCCTGATACACTGTTACACCTTCGTTCAGCTTCTTAAGAGTCCCAATAAGCTTAGAACGTGTTAATTTCATACATCTGATTAACTCAGCCTTATGAAATAATCTCGGGATAACCCAGCGTCGAAATCTCTTCAAGAACTCTTAAATCAAAAATTCCAATCCAATTTTATTTCTCTTTTCCCTCTTCATTTTTTTCTACAAAAATTTCTTTTGCATTATTTTCACTTTCGATTTCATTTTCATTCTTGCTTGTGTCATCAACTTCATCGTCGCTTTCATCTTCCATCATATTATCAATAAAGCTGGCGCTTTCCAATGCTCCTTTCTGAAATGAAGATTCAAGATCAATAATATATTTTCCTTCACCAAGTTTGTAGATAATGGGTCGTTTCTTTGAAAATAAATTCACAATATCGATTTCAAATTTTCCCGGCCGAATCACGCGAATCGACTCCAAATCAAGAATAACTGGCTTATCAGGCTCTTGATCTAAACCAGTCAATTCACGAATATCTTTTTCTATCTGAACTTTATCAGCCTTTTCTAACTCTGCCATAACGGCGCGCGTTTCACTTTTTATTTCTTCATATTTTTCCTGCTTTATATAATAAAAAAATTTGCTCCCACAAGAGCAGCCGCTTAATAATTCCTGCGCAGCATCTGGAAATATGCGAGAACAATGGGTGCATTGATGGGGCATCTCTTTTTCACCACACAACCAATGCCCAACATCTTAATAAACATGTGCGCCTCCTTCGGAGGAATAAATACGTGAATGAAGCAACAGCTTATTTGACACTCTAATAAAGTGGTAACATAAGAAAGATTTAAATAGGTCTTCTCCCTATACAAAATATGAAAAATCAAAAAATAAAACAACCAAATCTTACTGAAAGAGTAAGTAATGATGATGAAATTAATAGAGATTGTGTGGAAGTGATAGTGTATGCAAGAAGATGTCCTATCAGATCTAGTCAACTCGTTTCATATGCTAGGGCAATGCAATCAGGATTCTATCAAAATTCTAAAAAATTAAATAGACAATACAACCAATGAGCTACGAAAATAAAAATAAGAGTGAAAAAGGGAGTATGCGAAGATTAGGATGTTTTATTACAATGTTGTCAGCAACCCCCACTCTCGGCCTTATGAGTTTCTTGATTACTAAAAATCTCAATGAATATAATCCGAGAACAAACATACAACAAAGATATACCAACACACCTACACGTAACACTGCATTCATCGATGATGATAACAACGGCAGTATTGATAGAATAATGCATAAAGGAATGGAATATCAATTAAAAGAATCAGATTTAGAAAAATAAAATGAGCTCACAAGAAATTAAAAGACATTTACAGAATATTGCGCAAAGTCATCCGTACATAGTTCACTCACAATTAAAAAAAGGAGACACAGTAAAAAAATCAGCAAGTTTAAAATATGAAATTGACGACGTTAACATTCATAAAAAATTAGGTGATTTCGAAAAGGGAGTGATTCCCTATACGAGAATCTATCACAGCTTAGTGCATTCACAATCAAAAGTTAATTCAGTGTTTAACGGCTCAAATCAAATCCCCTTTTCTCGTGCAATGAGTGCAGGAGTTGGTGAATGTCTTGAGAAAGCTGTTCTGGTACAATTAGCGGCACAAACAGGACGCGATTCTTTTTTAATTAATGGACTAGTAAGTGAGGATCACAAATTCGGAATTGGACGTCATGGATATAACATTGTTTTCAAAGACGAAAAACCATATCTTGTTGATGCACAAAATCCTTATTTTCTAGATGAGCAAACCATACAGCCATTCATTATCCCTGTTACAGCAATCCAAGACGGATTTGTAATACTTCCCAATGAATTAAGATTAAATAGACAGTACTCTTTATAATAAAATGAAATCCTTATTACAGAAAATAAAAAATTATTGGACATTACTTAAAAATGATTATAAGGCCTACTGGGAAATGGAAAATGTTCGCCATGCAGTATGGAGAGGTTACGATTATGAAACTTTAAAACATCTTAATAAAACATATCAATTACGATTTGAGAGATATATGCTATTGCACGACAAAAAAAAAGAAGAAGAAAAAGCACGACTAGATACTATAGAAGAAAAAATTAATCAAGTTACTCATCTTTACTATTTGCATTCATTTTTTCGATTAAACTCTCATAGAGAAGAATCACAATGAAAAAACTAACCACAGTCGTCATTGCCTCATCATTTATAATCTCCCAATTCACCGAAGCTGCAGCACGTTCATTTCGTAATTCCTATAAAACATACCAAATAAAAAATTTGCATACAGAAATAGCTGATCAAGCGCCAATGCTAGAATTGCCCAAGGGCTTTATCATGCCATCTCTTGATGATAAAACACCAATAAGAGTTCATCAAAGATTTGATCTACCAAGCGGAAAAATAGAATATCGCTGGCGAGAAATTCCGTATAGAGGATTTTGAATAACTTACTATAGTCAACGACTTTAGTATTTCCCCAGTTTGTCGTTGACTATAAATAAAAATAAGAAAATGAAACTGCGAATTGCGTTGTCAAAAATTCTCTATCGAAATTGCGAGTGCGAAGCAAAAATTTTGCGGCAAATACTTCTCTAGCTTGCTGCTGCAGATATAGTGAAAGACATAGGTCTTTTCCTAATAAGTAAAAGACAAAGCGTGAAAATATAAATGTCTTTGACTATAGCAAAATTTTAAGCAATTTCTTTATTTTTTTGATCTTTCGATAAATTTTCTTAATGCGTATGCAGCGCTTCAATGACACTAATGCCATTTTCTTTTTTTATCTTAATGATGTTGTCAACGAAACTTTCTATCTGCGGTTCATGGGAAACAATGATGAGTTGTTGCATATTTAATTCATCCAGCACATCGCGCATTTTGTTGAGCTGTTGGTGTGAAAATCCGTCCGTTGGCTCGTCGAGAATTACTAGATTAGCAGTTTTGATATTACTGACAATATCATTAATGACTTGGTTGAGCGCAAGACGGTACGCAAGCGCAATTGCGGTTCTTTCTCCGCCCGAAAGCGCGTCATATTCAATTTCATAATCCTGCTGTTCAATAATTGGAGCAAAATCTTCGTTGATGTGCGCCGACAAACTTTCTGAAACAAGAATCGAAAACCATTTTGAAAACAATTTTGAGAATTCGTCTTTGAGTGTAATCATCACTTGTTTTTCTGCAAATAAGATGACATCAATAAATTTTTCGCTGATCCAATATTCCAACTCTTTTAATCTGTTTGCCTCTTTTTTTATTTCTTCTTTTTTTTCTATTATCTTTTTTCTTTCGGTAATATCCTCGTTTAAGTACTGCAATTCTTTGTTTATTTCTGCCTTTTTTATCACTGCAGCGCGTTCCTCATCTTTTATTTTTTTCAATTCTTTTTCTAATTCCATAAATATGAGCTGAAATTTATCAAATTCTCTTATAGACTTTTCCAATCCTTCTGCATGTTTTTTCAAGAAAGCGCTATCCTGTTGGAGCGTTGTTTTTTCTTTTTCAAGATCCGCAAGACGTTTTTCTTTTTCTTTTATTGTTTCTTTTTTCATTTTAAGCAGCTGCATTGCAGATTTTTTCGTTTCAAATTCGACAGTTATTTTTTTTGCGTCCTCTATTTTAAGCATAAGCTGTTTTTTTTCCTGGAGAAGCATTGCAATAATTGTGGAGCTATTTGCTAACTCTCTATCAGAATTATTGATAATATTATTTTTGTATTCTTGTTCGACTTTTTGCAGGCATGTCGGACAATTATCAAGAATAGCAATTTTATTTTTGAGTGTATGCGCTTCTTTTTCGCGAGATTGCTCTGCGTTTATCTTACTGACTATTTCAATATATTCTCTTTGAAATTCGCTTTCTTTTCCTTTTTGGAATTGTATGCGTTGATTGCACGATTCATATTCCTCTTCATTAAAAGAAATTTGATTTGACTCTCTTATTTCTTCTCCCAAATTTTTTGTGCTTTCAATAACAGTTCTTAACTGCCTTTCTTTTTCGAGCATTAATATTTCCGTTTTTGCTTTTTCTGTCTCCAATATTTTTTTTTCTTCTATTCTCTTGCGAATTTCTTCCACTTCAATTTCTTTTTCGTTTTTTTCATTTTCTTTCAGTTGATGCTCATGTGCAACCTGCAGATTTTTCTCCTGCAAGAATGCGCTATTTTTTTCTTTTTGCTGCAACACCCCTTTTTCTGCCTCAATGGTCGCAGTAATTATTTCATTTATTTTTATCTTCTCCCGCAGTTTTGCCGTGATAATTGAAGCGTTTTCCTCAATTCGCTTGTATTTATCAATGCCAAAAACATGGCGCAAGGTATTGAGCCGCGTGTCGCCTGATTCAAGAATTATTTGTTTCATCTCTTCCTGTGGCGTGTAAACAGTGAATTTGTAAAGCAAATTTGTTTTTTTTGAGAACTCTTGAGGATAATTTAACAACGTTAAAATTCTTGCTTTTATTTCGCCAATGCTTTCCTCAAATTTTTCGTTGTCGACAGTAATTGAAACATAATCCTGCGTGATTGACTTTTTACTTTTTTTTAAGGTTCTTTCAATAATAATTTCTTTTCCTTCTATGGAACACTCAAGAATAATTTTAGAGTCTTCTTTGTCATTTTTCATTAATGCAGTTGCTTTTTGTGATGGTTGTAATCCAAAGAGCGCAAATTCAATTGCCAATAAAACGGAAGTTTTTCCGCAGCCAATATCTCCTGAAAGTAACGTTGATCCCTTTGGAAAAATAATTTCCTGATCTTCGTAGCTTCTGAAATTCTTAATTTTAATTTTTTTGAGTATCATGCTCTTTTAGGGGATTTTAAAATAATGAATGTAGAATTTATAAGAATAGTTGTGATGGGGTGATGGAGGACGTCACTTTCTTAAGAAAATGCTGCGATGTTAAGTTCAGAAATGGACTTAACATTTCCGGCTCCATCCCAATTAAAAATGTGACATCCTCCATCCCCTAAAGGTTTTTTGCTGCGGCAAAAAATCCGCGTGCGCGCGGAGGACGGCGTCCTTAGTAATTTGATAGGACGTGGTGATGTCTCTCTTGATTTTCTATGTACAAAAATGTTTGAGCAAAATTGCTGTTGCCGACGCCATCGCAAAAATACCCTTCTGTCCAAAAATGTCCATTGGGATATCGCTTTCGCAGTGACGGGCACAATCGAAAAAGAATGTACGACGACAATCCTTTGATGAGTTGCATTGCTTTTGCATCGCTCATTGTTCGCGGAACATCTGCAATCAAATGAACATGCTCGCTCATAACTTTTATTATTTCAATTTTTATGGCGTGCCGCTTGCACGCTTCTTGGATTGCGACGCGACAAAAAATTTTCAATTTTTCTTTTCGCATCATGTTGTATCGATATTTCGGTGTGAGTTGAATATGTTTTTTATTCGCTCCGACAGAGCTATCGCTATGTGTGTATGTCATGATTCCTCCG
>CAYIPM010000004.1:0-17838 GCA_964365195.1 Candidatus Woesearchaeota archaeon | reverse complement strand
TTGGCTATAAGAAGGACTTTGACGCGATTTCCTTCGGAAATGTGGGTTATTCAAAATCTTCTATAAGTAATATTTATCTCAGAAAAGAAAGTTATAAAAAGCTTTTTTTGTTGAATAAAGAATGAAAAAAGAAATACTATTTTTATTAATTATAATACTTGTTCCAACAATAATAGGACTGGGCATTTCTCCCGGAAAAATAGATATTAAATTCACCCCCAACCTTAAACATGATTTTGAGATTACTGTCTCTAATACTCCTCTTCCGGAAGATCGCATAGTTGAAATATATCCTTACTTAGATCTCATTGGAAAAGAAGTTGCACCAGAATTTCAAAATGTAATTATTTTGCAAACAACAAAACTCTCATTTACAAAAAATGAAGCAATAAAAACAGTACGGGCAACATTACAATTTCCTCAAGGATTCAGTAAAGGAGGCATGCATGAATTGCGTGTTGGTGTAACGCCTTTTATCGAAGGTAGTGCAGGCTTAGCAGTACGAGCAGGCAATGAAATGCGAATACTCGTCGATGTTCCAGCACAGTATGTAGATGATAAATATAAAATAACTCCTAATGATAAAGAAATAAAAAAAATAAAAATTATTTCTATTGACGCGCAAACGGTAAAATCTGGAGAAGATAGTACCATAACAATCAAGATAAAAAGTGAATCAGATGTAAATCTTAATAATGTATATGCAACAATAAAAATTATAAAAAATGATCGGCAGCAGGAAATACTTCAGACAGAAAAAATAACTCTCTCCCCCCAGCAAGAAAAATCACTAACAGCAATATTTAACACGGCTGGACAAACAAACGAATTGCCATTAGAAGTAGAAGTTTTTTATGATGCTGGTTCAGTGATTGGCGAGGGCATATTACGCCTCCTATCAAAAGAAACGCAAAATATATTTGAAGTTGGAAAATCAAACAAAAGTTATGTATTATTTATTTTTATAATTATACTCATACTTATTGCAATACTGCTCATTTTATTTTTCTTGTGGAAAAGAAAAGAGGAAAGAAAAGATGAAGAAGGAATATAAAAAAATAATCATGGGAAGCATAGCCATTATAATCCTCATTTTTTTGGTGATATTATTTCGCACAAAACCTCCAGAAACAATTGAAGAAAAAATAATATTCGCTCAAATTGTTCCGATCACCGTCGAAGTCACTGATTTAAAAATTATTGGCATCAACGTCGAAAACGATTCACTAAAATTCGGCACAGTCATGAAAGGAAATTTTGCGGAAAGGGGGGCTACTATTGTCAATCCATTTAATGATTATGTGAGAGTTTTAATAAATATAAGTGAAAACGTCAACACGTTTATGAATGTTTCGTCGCAGGATTTTATGTTGAATGCGCAGGAAAGAAAAAAAGTTATGGTCCATGCACAACCCTCATCAGACACTAAGCTTGGAAATTACACTGGAAGCATGAGCGTGACTTTTATTAATCAGACACAATGAAAAAATTTTTCATCGTCATGGGAATTATTGCAGGCGGCATCATAATAATCGCATCGCTGTTTTTTCTTTTTAAAAATAATCTTAATTATTCTCCACTAGTGCCTCAAGAAGGTTGCGAACTCATTCAAACAAATCCTGGAGATAAAAAGATTGATTTAGTTTTTTTTACCGATGGTGCCACATATGATCGGGTAAAAGAATATGCAGATTTTTTGCTCAATGTTTCTCCCTACAAAGACAATGCAGAAAAATTTAATATCTATTATGCAGGTGAAACAAAATGTGGAGTGTATGAAGATGCGATATTTTGTTACGATAAAGCATTGCTAAAAAAAGCAACTGCTTGTCCCAATGATTATGTCATTGTTCTTGTTGACAAACCACAGGAGATGCGCAGCAGTTTTTATATTCAGGTTGCGAGTATTAATATACATCAGCCAAAAAGCGTATTCCTACATGAATTTGGTCATGCATTTGCAAATCTTGCCGATGAATATGTTCCATCGCCAATTCCGACAGGTTCACAAAATTGCCAGAAAAAATGCAGCTTCTTTGATGCATACATTAACATAGAATGCTTTCAAGGATGCAGTGATGCAGATTATTATCGGTCAAGTGAAGCGTCAGTCATGCGAACATTAAAAACAGAAGAATATCATACTGTAAATGAGGAATTAATAAAAGAAAAATTAAAAAACTATGAATAAAAAAAATACCCCTCAAAAAATTGCATATTATAGCGCCATCCTACTAGTAATAATGACAATAACTCTGATTTCAACAGCAGCAATTCAAAAAGAATATGTTTTTTTAGAGATAAAATACCAAAATAATGAGTTCTCGCTTGTTGAAAAAAAATTAGAAAAAGGATTTTATCCATCACTAGAGCATGATCAAGATCAAGCGTACAAAATAAAAATTACAAATGAGCAAACAAATCTATATGAAAATTCATTTGATCCAACACAACTTTTTTCTGATGCAATTATCGATGAAGAAATGTCTGGAGGAATAATAAAAATAGATGATGCAACATTTTATTTAATCGTGCCAAGTCTAACAGAAGGAAAAACAATGCAAATAACAAAAGATAATGCGGTAGTATTTCAAGAAGATATCTACAACGTTGGCGCGCAAAATTGCAGGATTCAATAAAAATGAAAACAATGAAAATTTATAAAGAAATTTTCAAGTCTTCATTTTTATAACAAGAAAACAAAAAATGAAAACAATGAAATTGCGATTTCAAATTTTCATTTTCCAGAAACTAAAAGCTTCTGGTTCATTCGAATCTTACGATTTGAAGATTACAAAGGAAATTGAATAAAAATGAAACAAATAAAAAATTCAAATACCAAAACAAATAAAAAAGCTGTTTCGGAAATAATAACAACAGTAATCCTTATTATGCTTGTCATAACAGCAATAATAATTGTGTGGGTAATGGTAAAAAATGTAGCTGTTCTCAAAGGCCCAACACCGCAAGATTGTTTACTATTATTGCAATCAACAATTAAAAATGCGTGTTACGAGCAAAGAGAAATTAAGATAATAATCAGTCGAGGTCTTGACAATTTCGCGCTTGATAAAATTAGATTTATGTTTTCTCCTGCACAGGCAATCTGGGATATTAAGGGAACAAAATGTCTTGATGCCCGGCTTAATGATAGAGAATACGGAGGCTATTGCGATATACTTCAAGCAGGAGAAACGCTCACCTACGTCGTCAATGCAGAGGCATTAGAAAAACAAGATGAAATTACTATCTTATTTTACGCTGATGAGTTAGCTTGCGAAATAGGAAAAGAAACTATAAAGCCACAATGTTGATTCTAAAAAATGCGCTACAAAAATATTCAATTGCACTGGCTCAGTCATGCCGGCTTTAAGATTAAATTAGTTGCAGAAGAAAAAATAATCTACATTGATCCATTTCAATTACAAGGAGAGCAAGAAAAAGCAGACTTTTTATTTATAACGCATGCACACTATGATCATTGTTCAATCGAAGATATAAAAAAAATAATAAAGTCAGATACAATAGTTATCTGCTCCATTGATGTGCAAAGTAAAATCGCAAAGGCGTCAGATAATGTAAATATTCGCATTGTTCATCCTGCAAAAGAATACAAACTCAACCATATTGTCTTCAAAACAATTCCCGCCTATACGCCAAAAAAGAATTTTCATCCGAAAGAAAATGACTGGGTTGGCTATCTTCTCACCGTCGGTGAAACAACACTCTATCATGCAGGCGATACAGACTTTATTCCTGAAATGAAAACAATACAAACAAATATAGCACTTTTACCTGTCGGTGGAACCTACACTATGAATGCGTATGAAGCGATACAGGCAGCAATCACAATCAAGCCACAACTTGCAATTCCCATGCATTGGGGAAGCATAGTTGGCAGCAAAGAGGACGCGCACATATTTGTCGACGGATGCAAAGAAGAAGGAATTAATGCAGAAATGTTAGAGAGGGAATAAAACAAATACTTTTTAAAAGCTTTTTACTTTTCTTTTTTCAATGGCAACATATGTCATAGAAAAAAAGCTGAAGCATCATGTTATTGAATGGACTGCAACTTTTTTGAGCCTCATCGGAACATTTCTTATGTCCATAAATTTAAAACCACATTCTAAATAATGTGGT
This sequence comes from Candidatus Woesearchaeota archaeon, assembly GCA_964365195.1. Taxonomy (GTDB): domain Archaea; phylum Nanobdellota; class Nanobdellia; order Pacearchaeales; family GW2011-AR1; genus ARS1285. Next base: position 13,695 of record CAYIPM010000004.1, on the reverse strand, counting down.
AGTAGCTATTGTGTTTTAAATTTTGGATCATCCAAAAGTCCAACAAACTCCACACTTTAGTGTGGAGTTACACTCAAGGACTTTTTGATTTCATTACAACATTTTCAAAGGTATTATGTCTGGATCACCGGAAATATTTTATGGGCATTTTTTGCATTCAAGCACAAGCACTATGGTTTATTATTTCTTTCCATAAGTTATCTTATCATCAACAGCATTGGTATTGTTCGCTGGCAATTTTTTCTGGTGTAACAACAGTTTTTTAAACACACACTTTCTCAACGTTTCATGCCATTTAAAGATCAATTACAAGAAAAACTAAAGGATAAAATCCCACCAAGTTTGCTTCAAAAACTCCCCGCGGGCTTTCAAAGAGTGGGAGATATAATTATTCTTAATCTCGACGAGAGTTTACATACATATAAAAATGAAATCGCCAAGGTAGTTTTAGAATTATTTCCGTCGGTAAAAACAATTTGTAATAAAACCGGAGGCATAACTGGACAATTTAGAGAACCGCACATAGAATATCTTGCCGGGAAAAAAGATACAACAACAATTCATACTGAATCCGGCTGCCAGTATAAATTCGACGTCACAAAAATAATGTTTGCAAAAGGAAATCTTGCAGAACGGGTGAGAATTCCTAAACAAGTAAAAAAAGGAGAAATTATTCTCGATATGTTTGCGGGCATTGGCTATTTTTCTATTCCTTTAGGAAAATTATCGCAGCCACAAAAAATTTACGCGGTAGAATTAAATCCAATAGCATTTAAATTTTTGCAAGAAAACATCAAAATCAATAAATTAACAAATGTCCAAGCAATTAATACAGATAATCGAGAAGCCATTGCACAATTAATAAAACAAAAAATAAAGGTCGATCGCATTATCATGGGATATCTGCCGCCGCCCAAAGAATTTTTACCTGCTGCGTTGAGTATTATAAAAAAAGGTGGCATGATTCATTATGAAGATATAATATCCGTCGATAAAAAAGATGAAGAAATACAATTGCTTATGCAGGAAATAAATGCAATTGCGCGTGAATATAATCTGTCAGCAGAATTAATCACTGCCAAAAGCATCAAATCTTATGGTCCAAAAAAAGATCATTATGTATTTGATGTTAAAATAGTATAATAACTAAAGATAATTAATTTTAAATACTAATAAAATAAAATACTTATATGAGAGATATTGGGTCAGACACACAAGCTCAACTTAGAATGTTAATGAGTGCTTACTTAAAATTGAGACAGCAAAATCCTCATCATGAATTATTGAGCTTAGTAACAGTACATAATGATGAAGGAGGATTTGATTTTACTGATGAATATAGAAAAAAGTGTATTCATGACACTGATAGATATAGGGTTCAAGGTTATGCAAGATATACCTTTGCTTTAGAAGATGCGTTGAGTGGAATAGAATATAGACTACTTGATACAAATCCTTCTTGTAAATTTTAAATATTTTTAAAAAAAAATTACTTCTCAACCACAATCATTGGTTTTTCAAAGGAGATCTCCCACGCTAAATTATAACAATATGCGCCAACATTTTCAATGAGTATTAAATCTCCCTCGACTAATTCGCCATAAAATTTTCCAATAATATCATTTCCAAAAAGTAAAGGCCCTGCTAAAAAATATTCCCTTTTCTTCGTCGATAATGTTAATGCAACATTTTTTTTACTGGCCGGATATTTTGAAAAATTAAAGTGAGACAAAGAAATTTTTGGCAAAAGATTAATGCCGGCGTCAAGAATTGCATACCGACGGTCGAAATTTTCTTTAATGGCAACAACTTGAGTGATTAAACAAAAAGCATCGCTCACTAAAACTCGTCCTGGTTCAAAAATAAAATTCTCATAATGCTCGCGCAAATCTCCTAGACTATCTCTGATAGTTTCGAAATAATTCGACAGCGTTCCTCCAATAGTTTTTAAATAAAATCTATCCGCAAATCCTCCGCCTAAATCAAGATACTTTAAATGAATATGAGGATATGTTCTAAAAAATTCTTTCAAAAAACTATAAATCCCAACAAAATTTTTTTCAAAATCCGTCAATGATAACTGCGTGCCAGAATGAAAATGTAATCCGATAATAGAGATATTATTTGATGCGGCAAGAGCCATAAAACGCTTTAAACCTTCCCTGTCGACACCAAGCTTAGATTCTTTTAAAGCAATGCGCGCCATAATATCTGTTTTCTTTCCAGATTGCAAGGCAATAATTTTTTCAAGTTCAGACAATGAATCAACAACAATCAGGCACGATGCTCCAAGCGCTTTTTTCAAAGTTATCATAGTTTTAGCCGGCCCATTAAAAATTTTTAAGCATTTTTTCCTTTTCACTAACGCTAATTCGTCAACGGAAGCAATATCAAATCCACTTTCCAATGCTCCCAGCTTCTCAACAACTCCCTGAAAAGAATTAGTTTTAATAGAATATGCAATAAAAACATCTCCTAAAATTTTTTCCGCAGTTTCTTTAAACTCAATAAAATTTTTTTCTAAAATGTTCGGCTTGAAAGTAAAATATGGTGTTTGCATACAGAACAAGTGAATAAGACTTTTAAAAACTTACTGATAAAACATATAAAGGGAAATACCGCAAACAGTCAGAATATATAATTTTGAAAATTCAACTGCACAATAATTTGCAAAATTTGATCGAAATAATTCATCGAAAGGAATATCTTCTTGTTGACTCTGCTGTAAATCATGATAAAGACCATTCGCGAGTGCATATCCTGGAATAAGAAGTTCACTAAGTAAGCCCCAATCAAAATGTCTTGATTGAATTATTCTAGGAGAAGCATAAGGATTATCTACTATTTCTTCTACAGTCATATAATAAACTAAAAAATAGGTTTAATAAGATTATGTTATCTATTTTTACGATAAAAATGACTTTCAACTTCGAGAATTCAAAAAAGGTATTTCTTGCGAAAAAAGATAAAAGCAGTATGCAACAGATTGACGAGAAAATCAGAATACTATGCGAAAAAATAAATCAAAGAAAAGACTACTTCACTACAAGCTCATGTTCAGGAAGAATTGTGCTTCTTGCCGATGAAGAAAAAAAACTTCCAGGACTTTTTCTCTATAGAACACACAATAAAATTAATCTCAAAAATTTTAAAAAAATACTGCAAGATACTACCAAAATCGCACAAGGCACTATTTTATTTAAACAAGAACCGGCATTGCTTGTTGTTGCCTGTAAAAATAAAGAAAACCAATGGAAGTTATTTTCAGAAGCACGCAACAATGGCTGGAAAAAATCAGGAATTCTTTCTATGGACAAAAAAAATCTGATAGAACTTTTCGCAACTGAACATATCTCTTTTCCCATTATAAAAAATAAAAAAATACTTGTCGATGACAATTTTTTGAAGATACTTGTTAAAAAAGCCAATGAAAATTTGAAAAAAACATGGGAGAAGATTAAAAGATTGGAAGAGTTATTAGAAGAGCTATAATTATTTTTTATCCTTCTTACTGTTCAATCTAGATTCATCATAAAATCTTAATATCCACCATAATTTTACCAAAGGCGAATTTGATAATCCGAGAGGAGTGCCATGTCCACATGCAATATCTAAATCATACAGAGAGTTTCCAGTTTCATTACACATATTATTAGACCAAGACCTCAAAAAAGATCTTGCCTGATTATATGCTTGGGGAGAATTGTTATCAAGAATCTCAAATATTCTGTCTTCTGCCTTACATTGTTGCGCATAAGCTATTGATTTCACAAAATCTTTTTGCTCTTCAAAATAGCGAGAGGCATCAAGATAAACTTGTTTTGGATTTCCGCTTTGTGTAGCAAAATCTAAAACCCCTTGAAAATAATCTTTATCGAGCATATCTTGTAATGTTTTATTTTCCATGTTATCTTTTTAATGCGTACGCAATTCTTTTACCTCGAGGATTATAATCGTCTCTTGCATTTTCAGTTGAAGACATAACTTCGTCTAAAGAAAAAACAGTTACCCTTCTTTCAATCATTTTATTCAACTTATCAGAATATTGAGATTCTCGCCACGTTCGCGCAGAATAGGGATCTATAGAAAAACCAGTCATAGTTTCATCTACTAATCTTACATCTTTCAATCGTCTTGCAATATTTTTTGTCATTTTAATTTATTATATTTTATTTACTTAATAGTAACAACTAATTAATCATATTTAAATTATTACTCTCCAGAAAAGGAGGAGAAAAAGAAAGAATTAAAAATGAACAAATCATGAATAAATATGGATATAAAAATTTTAGAGGATCTGGGTTTTACCAATGCTGAAATTAAAATTTATCTTGCATTATTAGAAATAGGAAAAAGTACCGCCGGCCCCATTATAAAAAAATCAGGATTGCAAAGTTCTGTTGTTCATACAACTTTGAATAAACTCGTCGACAAAGGATTTATTTCATTTGTAAAAGAAGGAAAAAGAAATCATTACATGGCAACAAATCCCAAACATATTTCAGATTATATCGACGATAAGAAAAAAGATTTTGAAAAACTATTGCCATTTTTACTGGCAAAACAAGAAAAGTCGAAGGAAAAATCAGATATCACAACATTTCGAGGAATAAAAGGAATACGTGAATTATTATTTGAATTGCTCGACGCGGGAGGAAATCAGCACCATACATTTGGTTCGTCAAAGGAATCTCTCATGATGGGAGAAGCATTTTGGTTGAACTACCACAAAAAAAGAGCAGATAAAAATATTAGAGCACAATTATTATTTAATGAATCTCTCAAAAAATGGACTGACGTAAATAAATATCCAAAAGCACAATACAAATTTACAAAATCTGGTTTTGAACCATTAACAGAAACAATAATTCGTAATGACAAAATTGGATTAATTATTTGGACACAGCAACCATTAGGAATTTTAATTCATAATAAAGAAGCTGCCGATTCCTATGATAAATTCTGGCAAATAATGTGGGAGAACAGCTAAAAAATACTTAAAAATATGAACATTCATAATATAAAGTCAAAAGAAGTTGTGAGAATTTTGCAAAAGAAAGGATTTGTAATAAAAAGACAAAGCGGAACGCATGTAATAATGAGAAATAACGGAAATACCGTTGTTGTGCCAGTTCACAAAGAAATAATCCCTATTGGCACTTTGAAGAGTATTGAAAAACAGTCGGGGATTAATTTTCGAGAATTATAAATCTAATCGCGTACTTAAAATCTGTTTTGGTTTTTCTAATAATTCTCTTTTCTCCGGAGCTTCTTCCAATAACAGTTTAATAGCTTCACGTAAATTATCTAATGCTTCATCAATAGTATCCCCAAAATCACTGATGCCAAGCTCAATACAATCAACAACAAAAGCTTTTTTCCCATTTTCTAACATCTCCTCATACAAAGAGACATTACATGATAAAGGATTTTCCATATAAATCAATCGATAAGAATATATTTAAAGTTATTTGTGGTTTATTTTACAACCTTATAATATAACTGCACAATTCCTTCATGCATTTTTTTAACATTCATTAGCTTAAGTTTACTTTCAAATATATCGTTGGTAAATAAAGGAATTCCATTTCCAAGTACATATGGATTAATGTTCAAAATTATTTCGTCAATTAAATGTTCCTTCATAAAAGAACTATTAATTTTACTGCCTCCGGTCAATACTATTTTTTTAAAACCTAATTGAGCAGCTTTTTCGAGAGATTTTTGAGGAGAAGATACACAAATAAAATCATCATCAATTTTCAATTTTTTACGTGAAATAACAATTTTAGTAGCAGTAATAGTGTCAAAATTAGTTTTCCATTTTTTAACTTCTTCATATGTTTTTCTTCCAACAATAAAACATCCGACCTTCTCGGCTAATTCTTTAAAATCTGTAAAATTTGCCTGTAATAAAAAATCTTCTGAAAAATTTTCTCGCGCAATAATGCCATTCACCGTGCAAGCCATAAGTAAGATGACTTTCATATAGTTCTTACAAAAGATTTATTATTAAATTTTCATAAAAAATCCCATCAAAAAATAAAAAAACTCCAGCAAATGCTCGACGATATTTCACTCTAAAAGTACAAATAATATATACAAAATAATACGAGTATTTAAATATTTGAAATATATTCCAAAGCTATTAGTCAATTCAATTGACACTAAAGGAGTGAAAGGAGGGAAAATGGTTTTGGATTTTGCAAAAGAAGCGATTAGTAATATAGATACCCATAGCATTAATTTCGATGATTTAAAAGCAGGTAAAGCAAACATCAAAGTTTTCGGCATTGGAGGCGCGGGCTGTAACGCAATCACCTGGCTTTTTAACAAAGGAGTCAATGGTGCAGGCGTATACGGATGCAACACAGATGCATTACACTTAAGCATTACAAAGGCTGATGAGAAAATTCTTCTTGGAAAAGAATTAACACGCGGTCTTGGTGCAGGAGGTAAAGCAGAAGCGGGGCGAGAGGCCGCAAAAGAGTCTGTTTCAGAACTCAAAAAAGCTGTTGCTGGCGCTGATATGGTTTTCATTATCGGCGGAGAAGGAGGAGGAACCGCAACTGGTGCAATGCCGGTGATAGCGCAACTCGCCAAAGAATCAGGAGCAGTCGTCATCGGCGTTGTTACAATGCCGTTTGAGTGCGAAAAAGCTCGAATAGACAAAGCAGAGTTTGGCTTACAAGAATTACGAGAACATGTTGATACTGCAATCGTTATTGACAATAATCGACTAGTAGACATAGCAGGACAATTACCAATTCAACAAGCATTCGCTGTTGCTAATGAACTCATTAGCACTATGATCAAAGGAATTGTAGAAACAATTACATTACCGAGTTTAATTAATCTCGATTATGCAGACGTTTCATCAATTATGAAAAAAGGCGAAGTGGCAGTTATTGGTATTGGCGAATCAGACTCAAGTGATAGAGTGAATGAATCTGTGCGGCAAGCTCTTACTCATCCATTGTTAGACGTGGATTACAGAGGTGCAAACGGAGCATTAATTCATATTACATGCGGTCCAGATATGAAACTAGAAGAGTTCAGTCAAATCGGAAAAATGGTCACAGAGAACATCGCCAACGAGGCGCAAGTGATTATTGGCGCTCGTATTAACAAAGATTTTGAAGGACGAGTGCGAGTTATTACAATCATGACAGGTGTTTCAAGCCCATACATTTTAGGTAAAAAACGCTATTCTGAACATGAATACGTTGGTGCACGCGACTTAGAAGAACTCGGCATAGATTTCGTAAGATAAAAAAGATTACAGATAAAAGACAAAAGTAACTGGGGAAAGCCACGTCAGTTTTTATTTTAAACTGCCCTTATTTTTTCGGGCAGATTTTTTATTTTTCTTGAATATAAGCCAGAAAAGGGAACATAATTTTCAATCCTAAACCGAGTATGAAACGCGGAATTTAAATAGATATATCTTTTTATGATATTATGAATACTGAGCATTTTAAACCTGTGGAAGGAACTTGGTTACGATTGATAACTACTTTTTGCATAATGCTTATTATTGGAGGAGCATTCATGCTATCTATATTTTTTTTAAATGGCTATAATTTTAATCTTGATGACACTTCTCAAGCAATAGGATTTAGTGCAGTCATAGCATTGTTACTCACTATTTCAGTACATAAATCTCTAAAATTTTTGTTAATCTTTGTGTTAATCGCTTTTCCAATATTTCTACTATCAATTATCTTCTTTGCAGGGGGTACCGGATTTAATTTATCTAGTGAAGAAATAAGTTATATTATTTTAGGAGGAGGATACTTACTAATTATGACTGTAATAATTTATTTTATCGGACTGCTGATCTTTAGACCTATTTTTAATAAAGTTTATAATAAATACTAGATGATGCTGCAATTTATTAAAAAATAGTCCATTAATTTCTTACTCTATGCCCACTTTTTCAAACCATGCAAAAAAAATTATGCTCCACAAAGCGGGCTTAAATTTATAATTTCTTATTTCCATTCAGTCAAATGCAAAAAGGAATATTAAAAAATGAAAACAAAAGAAAAATCAAAAGCAAAAATTGAACATTTGGCAAATTGGTATTTTGGTAATTTTTGTGCCATGAAATATGGACATGGAAGAAAATGTTATGATCAATTGCATGAGATAGCAAAAAAGTTAGAAGATAGAGGCATTAAGGAAATGACTCATAAAGAATTTTGCATAATTGCAAGAGAAAATTTAACATGCAAGCCGATTAGAGAAGAATCATCGTGGGATGAAGATAATTAAAGAAAAAATCGATATATGAAGTAAACCATAAAAATAAAAATTTTAACGATTTCTAAAATAAGAAATAACAAGAGATATAGCACCAATAATAAATAAAAACCCACAGAATCCATAAAAATATGCATTATCAATTCCGCAAAACTGTCCACATTCTACATACCATCGATAGAAGTCAGAGGATGTTTTTATATAAAAATCTAAGGTATTTACAATAGTTGCAATAATCGCCCCTAAAAATAAACCCTTGCCCCATCCATATTTTATAGTTAAAATCAAAGGAAAACTGAAAAGAAAGAAAAATAAGATAATATATTCAGCAAAAACAATCCAACTTTCTTGCTCTAAAGAAACTACTATATCAACTATTAAAGCAATAACTGAAACGATTATCAAAATCCACAATTTTATTTTATCCATTCTATACATCCTCTCGTCCCAATTTCTTAATCGGCTTGTAAAACCGATTATTCCAAGCGTTAAAAAAAACACGCGTGTCAAGTGTTGGATATGCCTGCAGAGATTTTCCTTTTTCATAAGAATACCCAACAGCGACGATAAGTTCTATTTCAATATGTTCAGGAATACCTAATAATTCATGGACTTGCTGATCAGGAAAAATTTCAACAATTGAAGCACCCAGTCCTTCGTTTGTCGCTTTCAATAAAAGATGATCAATAGTTTCACCAACATGATGTTTCATATAGCGATCAGCACGTTTCGGATACAACCGCTTTAAGTGTTTTCCGTCAGAACACACAACAATAACATATGGCGCCTTTTTTACATAATCCTGTTGACACAATTCCGCAAGTTCACTAATAAGTTTTTGTTCGTCAACAACAACATAAAATACATGAGGCAGATTTCCAGGATTCGGTGCATGATTCGCCGTCTGAATTAATTCCATAATTTTTTCAGGAATAGGTTTTTTCATTGAGAACTTTTCAACAAACGCTCTTTTTTTTACAACGCTATCAAAATCCATACACACAAAAAGAGAAAGAGGTATAAAAAACTTCGTTTTTTATCCCACCAAATCTTGATTCAAAAAAGATTTAGTTTGTATAAAAAAACTTATATCAAAAAATAAAAACGTCCTGAGGAGGATTCGAACCTCCGACCCCATGATTAACAGTCATGTGCTCTACCAGCTGAGCTATCAGGACACGCTATTTTGAAAAGAAAATGGTATATAAATATATCGAGAAATTTTACAAAAAGGCAAAGCATTCAAGATAATTCAATCAAAAAATAAAATCCTCTCCTTATCATTGTCATATTATCAAAAAAATAAAAATCTACAAAATTCGACGAGAGTCGAGCAATTTTTTCACCCTCATTGGGAGGGTGGGCGGGCTTAAAGATGATAAGTGAAAAAATTGCGTGTCAATTGAGCAGCAATCTACCACGTTGGGCGGGTGAGCATTTTCAGTTTCCACTTACGGGTGGGCGAACAGTTTCAATTTAGTAATAAAAATAACGAGAAATTGAAACTGTGAGGAAGGACGGGATAGAATAAGTGAAATGAAAGTTCGAATTGGGCGGACGAATATTTCTTTTAAGAAAGATTATTCCTCTTCACCCTCGTCACTTTCTTCGTCATTCGTTTCTTCCGTCTCAGTTTTCCCAATAGGAACTTTATCAAGCAAGCGTTTTTTCTTGCGCTGTTTTTCTAAGCGAGAATATACATTTCCCTGTTTACTTCCCTGTATCAGCGACGTCAAAGCATCAACTGCATCTTTTACTTCTTGCGCATCACCAATAATACCTACAATATTATCTTTAATCGACAATCGACAATTCGTCAAATTACTTAACGTGCGTAATGTTCTTCCTTGCGTGCCAATAACTCTGCTGCGCACCCGATCCAAGTCATGACGCTTAGTAATTTCTTTAATATGAACGGTCTGCAAAATCATATCTTCTTCAGCTAACAATAACGCAGAATCTGCAGAAAATCCCAATTGAATTGCGCTTAAAACTTCTAGAGCCAAAAATTCATTTGCTGCATTACCCTCGACAAAAACATTTTTCCCTTTATAAGAAATTTTCACTTTGACAGTTCGCTCTATGCGTCGCTTGTTTCGTAAAACTTCAGACAGATTTTCCACATATATCTCTTGCATAAAAATATAAATAAAAAAAGGGTATTAAAACTATCTGTTTGACGAAATTATTTTAAAATTTGTTTTTTCAAAGATAGTAAAATATTTGCTTGAGAAAAAGATTTATCTACACGAGTATCTTCCCCCGCAATACGTAATTGAACTGAACGATCAAAATAATACTGAGCCTGATTCTCGAGGATTTTTATTCTATCAAGATCATCTAACAGTTTGACATGTTGATCAACTTTCTGTACAGAATAATCACTTAATTCTATTGTCCGTGCGATTCCACAAATTCCCATAATACCAAACATAATATAAGGGATAGATTCTGTAACGCCATTATATAATCGATAAGCATTCATATTTTCTGAAGATAAAAAAACTTCTTAAACTTTTATTTATTGCACTATAACCTTTATTTCTAAGAGAACTGACATTTTTAATATGTCTATGAAGGCGACTGACGAAGTCGTCGCTGAAATAGAAGGCGGGGTTTATTTCTTATAAAATACATACACCAAGAGCGGCTTACTTTTCCCGCTAAAAGCACGATGCACCAAATTTTTTGGCACAATTAAAAGATCATTCGGCTCTTGCATAAATTCATCACCGCGCACAACATGCGTCAATCGTCCTGCAATCACCAGTAATAATTGTGCGCGTGTATGCGCATGATTTTCCCACACAGTATTTTTATTAAAGGTCATATATTCTTTATCAACCATAGGCGAAGCAAGCAAAACTTCTTTCATTTCCTCAGTTAAAGTAAAAAGTGTAACATCATTCCATTCCCCATTGATAATTTCATTAAGCTCATCAACAGTAGAAATTGTTTTTTTCATACTAAAAATAAGAAAGAGGAAGTTATAAATTTATCTTCTTCGAAAATAATTTTTTAATCGATACCAAAAAGATTTACTGTTATGATATGCTGCAACGCTTTCAGGAGTACCAATACAAACAGAATTAATCGCTACTCCTTCGACAAGATGTTCTAAATAATCAGGAATTGTCGCAGATTTTTTTTCTTTATAACCTTCAGGAGTATCTCCAAACATTTCATGATCTCCTTCGACTAATTTTGCATTAAAAACTTCTTCATATACATTTTTTGGAGCAGTGCAAAAAAATACTTTACTTAATTCTAAATATTGATAGGGTTTAATTCCTTTAGTTCTCAATGCAGCTTCAGTTTTTTGTTTATCACTATCTTCTTTTGTAATAATCATAAAACTAACAGGACCTAAATCAGCGTTTCTTTCTCTTCTAAATAATTTTGAAATTAAACTCATACGATTATTAAAACATTTTATTTAATAAATCTATGTCATTTATTTTTGCGGTAAAAATGCTAAGATGTTATTCTCTCAAATATTTTGGCATTCGAAAACAAGCATGAGAATCATTCATAGCTTCGGGAACTTTCTCTCGACGAACATTTAAACTCACACTAGAAATCAATCCGCTAAGATGTGCCGGAATAGTCGGCTCTCTGACTAATCGATATCCAGAAGCGTGATTAGAATTATTATATTCTAATCGTGTATTAAATAATTTTTCATATACTAACTGTGGAGCACGACAAAAAAATGAAGACGAAACAGGATTATAATAATCTACAACTATGCCACACAATCGTAATGTTTTAGAAACAGTTTCAGATTTATTATCTTTCACACCGATAATCAGATCAACAATATCTGTATAAACTTTTTGAGAATGCGATTTTATCTTTTGTTTTTTCATGAAAGAATACATAAAAAACATTTTATAAATATTTATATCACAAAAAATACTTATTAAAAAAAGAATTTCTTGCAATATTTAAAATTCATTCACAACTTCTTTAATATAGCCACGGTTTTTCAGCCAGTCAATTGCTACAGGAGTATACTTAAAGACTATATTGCCGCGTTTGTCTCTCTCAAATTCCCATGGCTCAACAATCACCGTATCACCAGGTCGAATCCATAATATCCGTCGAAGAGAGCCAGGAATCCGACAATTGCGCTGCTTTTCATCAAAACATTTTACAATCATGCGATTTGCGCCAACACGCTGTTCAACAATGCTGATAACTTTTCTATTTCGCGGAATACGCACCCGTATCGGTTGATTCGGACTTGGTTGGTTATGTTTTTCTCGCATCATACTACCTGAAAAAGTACGTTTATAAGCGTTGTGAATTATTTGGAGAATAAGATTCTGTTAACTCAAAAGGTGATAAGTCTTATAAAAAATAATTTTCTAGGATAACTTCCCGTCGGGAAGTTATCATTTTTGGTATCTTGTGCCAGCTTATTCTCGACGGCTTAAGATAATTATGATAAATCATAAAACCCTGCAGCCAAATTTCTGCAGTCCGAAAACTTTTCAGACCTCTGAAAACGTGTAAAAATAAATCAATATCGCCATTGACTCGCTCGATTCTGTTATTATAGTCAACGACTTTAGTATTTCCCAAGTTTGTCGTTGACTAGATAGGGAAAGATTTATGTCTTTCACTATAGCTTACTGCGGAAGATAGAAAAATTTTAGGCAATTTCTTCAGGATTTTTATTAAAATTCCATACAGGATTTATAATGCCTTTTCCCTGAAGATAATATATTTTTTTAATAGCACCATTTGCATGAATACTATCATAAATAACATATTTTTTTAAGGCAATTAATTTCATAAAAGAAGTAAAAAGAAGGACGATAATAATTTTTCTACAACAACCCCAACGCCACAGGCACCCCATCAATATAAAAAATTCCTTCTTCTTTGATAACTCCTGATTTTACAGCCGCGCTCACAGATTGTTTTCCAATAATATTAAATGTTGCATCTTCTGTGTGCATGTCTTGCAAAAACGCAATAAGTTCTTTCTCGCTCATTTCTTCACCAGCAAAAAAATTCGCACGAACATCTATCTGTCGATTGCTTTCTTCAAAACGCTTGCCAATCAAGTCACTATCTGCAACTGCTATTATAACCCGATATGCCTGATGAATTTTTACAAACATAGTAATCAAAAAATAAAAAAAATTATTTTCCTAAGATTCTACAAACTGTGATTCCGCATTTCGGGCATTTTCCTTTCATTATGCGAGTCCCTTTTTTAGTTTTTGATTCTTTCCCATTAAGCATCGTAACAGTTTTTTTACATTTAACACAATATCCGTCTGTCATTCCAATAAATTAACCTCCTTTCAGGAATTTGCATGCCTATCTCAATATCTAATGGTTTATAAATGTTATTTTTCCGATGCTCTGTCCGGAGTTAGAGTTATATTAGTAAAAATAACAAATTTTCATCGAATT
>CAYIPM010000003.1:0-17919 GCA_964365195.1 Candidatus Woesearchaeota archaeon | reverse complement strand
TTGCTGCGTTACTAAAACCTGAAACAAGTGAAGATGCAGAATATCAACGAATGATGAAAGTGCTTATCAATAAAAAAGCGGAGCGAGATGTTTTTCATGTCTTTAAACATGGAGAAAATGCTGCAATTAAAACACTCGATAAGCTCATACTAGAAGAAACTGATGAAAATATCCGGCAGGCATATAGTACGTTACATGACACGTATAGAAATTATTTAGATTTTGAATTAATTGGAGTTAACAAAAATTTTGTTGATACTGAAACAGGTCAGAAAAATGTGTTACCTTCACTTCATCAAAAAATTGGAATTTATCATATTCTCAAAGAAGGAAGATTTGGAATTTGGGACGGAGGAGGAACAGGAAAAACTGCAATTGGTACATTAGCTCAACCTTTAATTGAAGCAGCATTAAGAAAACAAGGAAAAGAATTTAGAAGAGCACTTGTCGTCTGCCCAAATGTAGGAAAAAAAACCTGGAGAAAAGGTTTACTGGGAAAAGAAACCGAAAGATATTTAGAAGAGCCACAAAATGTCATAATCATCGACGGCGATAAAAAAGATGAAGATTTTTTAGAAGCATTAGATGGTAAAAAATGGATTGTTGCAAATTACGAACAATTAACAACACAGGTAAACGGCGGAAAAAAATTATTTGTTGACGCCTTAATTGAAAAAGGAGTTGACTATGTCATATTTGACGAGAGCCATAATATAAAAGCGTTACGAGAAACAACTACAAAAGGAAAACCCTCCCATAGTGCTGCGGCAAGAATGCTAGCATTAAACTCAGAATATTTTGTACCAATGTCTGCCACACCTATTTCAAATGGCTTAGTTGATTTTGCAGTACAATATCATTTACTAAATCCCCTGCAATTACGCGATCCTGAAAAGTTTACAGAATTAATAAGAAATTCTCCAAGAATTCTTTATACTTTTTTTAATGAAAAATCCGTGCGAAGAAATGCAGAAGATATTAACGAAAATTTGGATTGGAGCGAAAAAGAACATATTGTGGAATTAGATCCTCTGCAGCGAGAAATTTATGAACATATTATTGAATTTAGATCTCAAAATTGGCTGCCGCAAGCACGAAAATGTTTGCTTGATCCCCGACTCGTCGATCCAGATATTTTAAAGCGGGTAGGTGCATTAGGAAAAGTTTCATGGCAAAATTCAGTGAAGTATAGAACACTTGAACAATTAATTACTTCTCCGGAAGGACCCGTCGCACAAAACGAAAAATTTGTTATTTTCTCAATGATGTTTCGTGAAGGAGTTACGCAAAAAGGACATGAAGAGTTGAAAAAAAGATATAATGAGATGGGCGTGCCACACGAATATGAAAAGTTGCAATTAGACAAAACATTACAAGTTATCTTGGAAGAATCTTTAAAAAGAAAATTTAGAAAAGATGTTCCGATCGGTGTTATCGACGGAACTATTCCCGTAGAAGAACGAGAGAAAATTATTGATGGACTGGAAAATGGACTGGGGGGGATATTTTGTACTGCTGAAACCGGTGGAGAAAGCTTAGATTTTACCGCTGCAAATTGGACCTATTTTCTTGATGAACATTATGTTCCTGATAAAGAGCAGCAGGCAATTTGGAGACAATTAAGAAAAAGACAAAAAAGAAAAGTGTTTGTCAATCATGTGCGTGCAGATAATTCGCTTGATATTCATAACCGAGACTACGTCGATAAAAAAAGAATTATTGCAAAAATGGGAATGGATGGAGTTCCTCCAACAGCAGAAGAATGGAGCTTATTGGGAGATACTGAAGGGAAAAAATTTGGAGAACTAGTTAAGAACAGTATCGGAGGTGTTTCAATTAATGTGCATGATGCGCCTATTGAAAATATATATGATTTTGAAATTAAAAAAAGAACGAGAAGTTCAAAAAAAGCGAGTGGCTTTACAATGACAGAATATGCAACAACAGATGCACAAAAAATTATGCAGTTAATTGGTCAGAATCCACTGGGCTGCTGGCAAGATCCCGCATTCGTAGAATTATATATGAAAGCATTGCCCAATTTATCTCCACACGTCGTGCATACTGCAAAAATTTGTGATTTAATCACCCGTGCAAAAACAGACGAAATAGTATTTCCACGCAAGATCGTATCAGAAGGATCTGGTCCGTCGCTGTTATATAATTCATATCAAGCACTTAAGCCTGTTCTCAAAAAAAATAACATTGCGCTTCCCTATATCGTCGATAGGGATAGTTCTCAATTGATGCTCGACAACGGAAATAATCCCAACCAAGTATTAGGAGATATGGCTGGAAAAAATTCTTCTTTCAAAAAAGGACAATTTGATATGGTTGATAACGAATCTATATCGCTCTTAAAAGATGCAATGCAAGTTCATAGCTCATTACTGGAGGCACATAGAATTCTTAAACCGCGCGGACTAGTTGAGCTTATTGTCAAAAACATGAAGTTTCAAGATACTTTCTATTCAGGAATGGAAAATCTAGGTTTTGAATTACTATCAGAAAAAAACCAAGGATTCTCTTTATCGCGCGACGCATTCCGTCGATTAAGAAAATCTCATGGAGAACATTTCGCAGAAAGTTATTCTGCAAAACTTGCAAATACCTATATGCTACTTGCAAGAAAAATTGATGATCCTGCTACAGTAAATCCTGACAACTTTTGGTTTGAGACACTTGGTCAAGAAGAGCCTGAAGAATCAGTACGAGATCCGCGAGAATCAAAAAGTATCATTGTCGTCGGAAAAAATGGGAGAAGTGGTAGAAGCAGAAAAACAACAACCCATGATGAAAATGGAAATGGCCAATTGAGAAAAAAAGGCGGACGAATTGCAAGAGTTGGACTGAATGGAGTAGTTGAGAGTATTGAGGACGGAGGAGATTAAAGATGAATAAAAATTTAACAAGTTTTTTGGAAAGTTATGTAACGGGAGAATCTCCGCACATAATGGCGATTAGTCTATTTGAAGAGTGGAAAAATTTAGAAAAAATTTTAAAACACGTTATAAAGGAAAATAACGGAAACTTTCCTTCGCAAAAATATCTCAATATGCACGGATATAGCACAGTTAGTAAAGCTATTGCTGAATATCATAATGGATTTCCAAATGTTCGACAAAAAATGGGTTTTGAACTTGCAAGAAAACCGAATGGTTTTTGGAGCGAAAATAAAGTTATCGATGAAACAAAAAAAGTATTAAAAAAAGAGAAATGGAAAAAATTACCCGGACATATGACTTTAGTCAAGTTAGGATATGCAGATCTTGCAACAGCAATTCAAAAAAACGGGGGATATTTCACTATAAGAGAGAAACTCGGGCAAACAGATAGACAAAGAAAGCGAGGCGCCTGGAAAAATGAAACATATGTAATTGAAGAATTAGAAAGAATTATGAATGAACATAAAATAGATGTTTTACCAAGCTATTTAATGCTTCAAGAGTGGGGATATAGTAGTTTAGCCGCGGCTATTAATATGCACCATGGGGGTATCAGAAATTTAAGAAAAAAAAGAGGAGAGAAAAAAATAATTCATGCGGCAAGAGAGTGGGAAAATTTTTCGTATGCGAAAGAGCAAGCAGAAAAAGTAATGAGAAAACATCGTCTCAAAAACTTGCCCGATATCCTTAATTTAACCAAAATGGGATATGGTCCGTTAGCAAAAGGAATAGTAAGATATCATGGAGGTATGCGTTCCTTCAGAGATAAATTAGGACAAGAGCAAATTGCTACAGCTGCAGGAACTTGGAGCATTGAATATACGACGCAAAAAGCGCGTGAGGCAATGAAAAAATTAAAAGTTGAAAGTCTACCATGCAGTGAAATATTAAAAGAAAGGGGCTACACCGCCTTAGCCTCAGCGATAGAAAAAAATTATGGATTCAGAAAATTTAGAGGATTGCTGGGCGAAGAACAAAAGAAAACAGAAACAATCAACCTAAAAAGTTTTGATTATGTGAGAGAAAGAACACTTGCAGTAATGCAAGAGCATGAGTGGCAAACAATGCCCAGCAATGAAACTCTCAGAAGTATAGGTGAAAGCGGGCTTGTAGCTGCTATATATAAATATCACGGGGGCATAGTCGCATTCAGAAAAAAGATGGGACAAGAGCAAATAAGAAAACCACTAAATTATTGGAAAGATTTTAAAAATGTCAAAGATGAAGCAATAAAAATTCTAGAAAAATTTGAAGTAAATATGCTTCCAGCATCAAGATTTTTAAATGAGCATGGTTACGCTAGTTTTGTAGTTGCAGTTCAATCGTATCACGGCGGCTTTACCATCTTTCGCGAAAAACTCCGCGAATACATGGGAACTCCAAACGAAAGTTCTCAGCTTGAAAATTTTTTGGAAAAATACATCGGAGGCAAACATGAATAACAACATCTCCTATCGCAATCCTTCAAGCAACTCTTGTGTAGAAATTATTGCAATTTCTGATTGGTTGGAAAATGCATTCTCAAATGACCAAATTAGACATTTATGCAATGATAATGATAACGCGAAATATTGTACATCTTTCTCATGTGGAGCTAATCTCCTTGCTTCTTTTTTATGCTCGCTGAATTCAGAAAAAGAAATAGTCTGCACCTGCTTTTTTATGAATGAAAAAACCTCAGATAATTCCTCTTTTGATAACTTACTTTTTTTCACTATATCATCAAAATTTTTCCCTATTTCAAAGAAAATAAAATCAGAAGAGACAAATTCATATTGTTTAAGAATAGAATTTAATAGAAAAACTCTGAAAATATCTCCTTTTGTCAACAATGCAGAATATAATCTGTTTGCATCAACAATAATAAACCTGATTTATAGTGACTCTAAAAATCTTTTTGATAAAGCCATGTCGGTTTTAAATGAAAGCTCTTTTGCATCTTTCTCTGATAATTGTGATTTAGATACAAGAGAGTTTAATCGCGCCATTCTATCTAATTCAGATTTGAGTAATTTAGCAATAGCTAAAGATAGCTTTAATTTTGAAACGTTTTTTATATCTTGCTCGAGTTCATCGGGTATGGATATTCTTATTTCTGCCATATTATTAATCGAAGATAATAGATTATTTAAATATTTTGAATATTTTTATCAGCTTATCAGAGAAAACAATGGCAGCAACTAAACAAAAAGGAAAATGGCAGGATTTTGAAAATGTAAAAGCAGCAATAGTAAGTTTAGAAGAAAAGCTCGGTCATTTTCCCACACAGCGAGAAATAGTTGAAAACGGATTTAGTGGATTACCTGCAGCAATCACGCGAGAATATGGAACTATAAATGCACTTGCAGAAAAGTTAGGAAAAACAACAAATCAACGAGAGCGCGGTTATTGGAAAAATCAAGAAAATTTCAAGAATGAATTTAATACAGTCGTGGTTGAACTCGGTCATATTCCCAATTATACAGAACTGAAAGAACTTCACGGTCCTTTGCTGCGAAGTATAGAACGTCACTACGACGGATATAACAATTTTCTTAAAGAACAGAATTTAGAAATTTCACGAAAAGAAGAATTTTACTGGGCTGATCCGAAAAATGCCGTCGCTGAAGTACGTGCTTTAATGCAGCAACATAATTTAGCCACTCTTCCAAATGCAAATGTGCTTGAAGAATTAGGAGCAACTTCTGTTACACATGCCATAAACAAATATTATGGAGGTTTTAGAAAATTTAGATTGTTGCTCGGAGAAAAACCTCCGCGCATAGAAATGGGGCAGTGGAAAGATGTTGATTATTGCATTGAACAAGCCAATGAAATAAAGAAAAAATTAAACGTTACAACATTGCCTTCAAATAACGTATTAAGAGAAAAAGGTTATCAAAGTTTTCTTCAGGCAATTTACAAATATCATAATGGATTAAGAAAGTTTAGAGAACTATTAGGAGAAGATCAATTAAAAAATGCCGACGGTATTTGGAAAGACGAAGAATACACGTTTACCGAGCTTGAAAAATTCATGCAACAACATGGCTATAAAACAATTCCTACATATAATACCTTCAAGCAACAGGATGCAGGTCCATTGTTATATGGTATACAAAAATTTCATGGGGGACTTGATGCGTGTCGAGAAAAATTAAAAGAAAGAGAGAGAAAACAATCAGATTCTTTAGAGAATCTTTTAGAGGCGTATGTAAATGGAGATGAGTCAATAGATTTAGAAGAAACATATGGAAAACCGGCTGATTTTTGGAGTGAGTGGAATAATATAGAACCTATTTTAAAAAAAATTATAGGCCAATACGGATCATTACCATCAGGAAAAAAATTATCACAAGAAGGAAAAAGTATGGTTGCTGCAGCCATCTACAAGTATCATGGCGGATTTCATAAAGTGCGAAAAAAATTAGAACTTGAAGAAATTAAAAAACCTTCAAAATATTGGAAACAATGGAAAAACGTAAAAAAAGAACTGGAGCAGATCATTCAAACAGTAGGACATTTTCCATCAACTTCAGAAATGGGTAATGAGGGACTTTCAACGTTAGCAATGGCAATCAATAATTTCGGAGGTGTTAACAAAGTAAGAAAAAAATTAGGATATGAAACGATTGAGCATAAAGTGAAAGAATATGAAAGCTGGGAAAAAATTGAAGAAATAGTAAGGCCAATCATTGAAGAGTTAGGATCTTTTCCCAGTGCATCAGAATTGCGTCGTCGAGGTCTCGGGCAATTGGTAACGGCGCTCTATGATTATCACGGAGGAATTAATGTCGCTCGAAAAAAATTAGGATATGAAATTAAAAAATGTGAATACGCTGATGAAGAGGGCTTAAGAAATGGATTGGAAAAAATGTGGAGAGATCATCCAGAAATTAATAATGAAATCCCTCCAGATAATTGGATGAGAGACAATGAATTGGATGAGTTAGGGTACGCGATTGTTAAGTATCACGGAGGTTTTAGAGTACTACGAGAAAAATTAGGAAAAAAACCGCTTCACAAATACAAACGTGGGCATTTAGAAACATGGAATAATGTTGCTTCTGAATTAATTAAATTGAGTTCAGAACATCCCGAATTAGATGGGGAATTACCTTCGTTAGATTGGATGAGAGATAATGGATACCTATCTATCGGACAAGCAATTATAACCTATCATGGCGGATTTACTACCGTACGAGAAAAATTAGGAAAGGAACAACTACGAGTTGAAGATGGTTATTGGAAAGATTTTGACAATGTAGAAAAAATTCTTAAAAAAGTTATAGAGGAAAATCCAGAATTAAACGGCGAATTTCCCACAGTCAAATGGCTTGAAAAAAATAATCTTTCAGGATTATATTTTGGGATAAATAGACATCATGGCGGAATAAGAAATGTTCGAGAGAAGATGGGTTTTACAAATGAAACAAAGCCGTTTGGTTATTGGAAAGAGTGGAAAAATGTTGAATCAGAATTAATTCCTCTTATTGAGCAGTATGGCAGACTTCCCGGAAATTGGATGCTTAATAAGTTGGGACATAAATCATTAGCCACTGCAATTTGCCAATATCATGGCGGAATGAATCTGGTTCGTGAGAAAATGCAAGAACATCTTGATAAATATGCAACCAATAATAATCTCGAAACATTCTTAGAAGATTATGCTGGAGGCAACGATGACGAAAGATAATTTGGAAATTTTTTTGCAAGCATACTCCCAAGGAGAAAATCCTCCGCAAATACAAAATAAAGAAGAAAAACCAAGAGGGTACTGGAAAGATATTCGTAATGTAAATGCAGTAATAGAAAAATTTATTGAAAAAGTAGGTACATTTCCGACAACAAAAGAGCTGTATGATATTCATCCATCTTTGCCAAGTGCTATACAGCAATATCACGGAAGTGTAACTATGTTGCGTGAAAAAATGGGGTACGATCCTTTACGTCGAGCAGACGGATATTGGACACTCAAAAACACACTGGAGGAATGTGGAAAGCTTATAGAAGTTCATGGAGAATTGCCATCACAGAATAAATTAAAAAAATTAGAACTCACATCCCTTTCCGCAGCAATTCAAAAGTACGGCGGTTTTCATGCAATAAGAAAGAAATTAAAAATAAAAGGAAAAGAAAAATTTCCAAAAGGATATTGGAATGACGAAAGTAACGCAATAAAAGAGTATAAAATACTTACAACAAAATATGGTGAACCGCCAAGTACTACAGATCTGCGTAAAAAAAATCATGGTGGTTTAGCAGATGCAATCGCAAAAAAGCATGGAGGTATGTTGGCCTTTAGAGAAATTGCAGGATTTACAAATGAAAGAAAAGAAAAGGGATATTGGACACTTGAAAAAATTTTAGAGCTAAGCCAAAAATTAATAGATGAAAAAGGATACTTGCCTTCCTATACGGAAATGAGAGCATGTGGGGGAGAATATGAAGGACTTGCCGATGCTATTAATCAGTCAAAAATCGGAGGAATAATAAAAATAAGAAAATTATTGAAAGTAGTAGGAAAAGAAAATCCTGACAAAACAAAGCCCGACAGATATTGGAATGAAACAAATACTCGAAAAGAAGCAAAAAAAATATTTAAAGAATTAGGATATGTTCCTTCGGCAAAAGAGCTATACGAGTTAGGACATACAACATTAGCTTCAGCAATTGTAAGAAATATCGGATATACTGCTTTAAGAAAAGAACTGGGAGATAAAATAAGAAGAGTTGAAAAGGGTTATTGGACTACAAAAAAGATTTTCGATGAATGTAAAAAGGTAATAATTGAACATGGAGATATTTTAAGCAATAAAAAATTATTGGGGGGAGGATATGGTGCCCTTGCTTCACAAATAGGGAAAATGAAAAATGGTTTTTCTTATTATCGTAAAAAATTAGGACTTGAAGAAAACAATAAACCTGCAGGTTATTGGCAAAAATGGGAAAATGTTCAGAAAGAATTAGAAACAATCATAAAAGATATAGGACATTTTCCGACCCAAAAAGAACTTGCTGAAATGGAATTTACAGGACTTGCACGTGCAGTTAATAAACACGGAGGTTTTGTCAAAGCGCGCCAAAAAATGGGTTATGAAATAATCAAAAGAAAAAATGGATTCTGGGCAAAAGAAACGACGTATAGTCACATAAGATCATTAAGTGAACAGCTAGGACATTTTCCTTCATATAGCGAAATTGCTGAAGGCAATATAGCTGCGACAGTAGGGTATATTAGAAAATATTTTGGGAGTATGGACCATTTACGACAGCTTGTAGAAGAAGAGCTAAAAATAGGAGAATCAGGGCTAGAAAATTTTCTAGCGGAGTATATAGAAAATGTCACATAATAATCTAGAGCACTTTCTCAATAGTTATATCGACGGTGAAAATCCCCCTCCTCTCAAAGAAAAAACTCCCTACGGCCATTGGAGAAATGTAAAAAATATAGTAAAAGAAGCCAGACGAATAAAAAAGATTCATAAATTAGATTCTCTTCCAGGAGCAAAAAGACTTACGGAATTAGGATACGGTTATCTGGCCGGAGTTATTAATAAATATGTCGGCATGCGTTCGTTAAGAACTTTCTTAGGAGAAGAGCAAAAAGAACTTCCAAAAGGTGCATGGAAGAATAAAGATTTCATTATAGAAGAAGCCAAAAGAGTTATGAAAGAAAATTATTTCTCGAGCATGCCCGGAAATTACGTCTTATCAAAAATGGGATATTCAAGTTTAGCAGCCGCTATCGATAAAGAAATAGGATTCAAACAATTAAGGAAAATGTTTGGAGAGAAACAAGTTAATCGAGAGGCCGGTGTATGGAAAGATAAAACTTATGTTATAAAAGAAGCGCGTAAAATAAAAAGAAAACATAAGTTAAAAAAACTACCAGGAAATGAAATCTTAAAACAACTCGGTTATCATGGCTTTCTGAATGGTATTCAAAAATATCATGGAGGTATTAATGCTGTCAGAGAATATTTGGGAGAAGAGACAGTCAGAATAGATTCTCAATTATTAAGAAACCAAGATTACATTTTACAACAAGCCCAAAAAATAATGCAAAAAGAAGGATTTGATTCTTTACCCGGGTCAACAACATTATATGCAAAAGGTTATTCCAGTTTTGTAAATGCAGTGAACAGACATCACGAAGGAATTACTACTATCAGAAAAAAATTAGGGCAGAAAGAGATAAAAAAGCAAAGCGGTTTTTGGGAAAAATGGAAAAACGCACAGCCTATTTTAAAAAAATTAAATAAAGAGCTAGGACATTTTCCGACGCAAAGAGATTTACAGCGAGAAGGATACGGCACACTTGCAAACGTGATTACTCACAAATATGGAGGAATTAATGCTGTACGAGAGAGAATGGGAGTTGAAACAGAAAGAAAAGACAAGGGATATTACCATGATCCAAAAAATATTGAAAATGAAACGCAACAAATTTTACAACAAAATCCTCAATTAAAAGGGGTTTTACCATCAGCCTATTGGTTACAAAAAAATGGGCATGGGGCGCTCTGTGCAGGAATACAAAAAACATATGGAAGTTATAAATTATTTAGAGAACAAAAAGGATTACCAAAAGATATACAGGTTGAAAGCGGAAAATGGAAAAATTTAGAGTTTACGTTGCAACAAGCAAAAAAATTCATGGATAAACAAGGTTTAGAAGAATTTCCTGGCAGCTTGACACTGAGTAAATGCGGGCATAGCTCTCTTGGCGCTGCAATCGAAAAATACCACGGAGGTTTACCTCTGTTCAGAGAAAAATTGTATGAATATATAGGAAAATCACAAGTACAGACTTCACAATTAGAATCATTCCTCCAAGAATATACGAAAGAATAAATTTCACCGTCCAAAATTATTCCTAATATAATCCACCAGTTGACTTCCTGTAAGCTGCACCGTCGCTGCGCCGACGCGAACGTAAAATTCTTCAATTTTATTGAATCGCAGAAAAACTGCTTTTTTTGCTTTCATGCAGTTTATTTTCATAATGTTTTTTCCTTCAAGATTGACCAATTCAAAATGCAGGTACGGCAGATTTTCATTGCCAATATATTCTTTTATTAAATTAGTAAAATGCAGGTTAAATTTATCATTCGATGGAAAACTATCCTTCTCAATGCCAAATATTTCGGCCTTGTCGGAAATACCTATAAGCAATGTTCCGCCTTCAGAATTTAAAAACGCGGAAATAGTTTTTAAAACTGCATGTTCAATATTTTTATCATACTGGCGGGTAAACAAGTTTGTCCGCATGCTCGCTTTAAACTCCAGTTTTTCATGCTCCCCTTTTTTTATTAGCAATAATAGTTCGTCTGGAGAATCAGTTTTTTCAATAAAAAGATTTGGATTTTTTGTTTTAAATCGCTGCACCATGCGATGCAAAATGCCAATGCTTACACCCTGCACGTAAAAAAATCCTGCCAAGTTAGCAACAACCGCCCCAATAAAAACCAAGGTTAATGACTCCATTGCAAATTGATAATCAAGTACAGTATGGGTAACACCTAAGTACAATTTCAAATAATATTTTATTAATTCCGATAAAGCGCCCAATGCCAAAGAAATTGAAAGCGAAAAAACAATAATCAGAGGATAGTTTGGTTTTAATTTGCTGTTTTTATACAGAATTGTCATTAATGCAAAACCAACAAAACCGACTGCAATGCCAAAAAAAATCTGGATGACAAGGCCTCGTAGTTCTCCCAAAAAGAAAGATACAACAACAAATGCCGATAATATCAATTCAATCTCCGTCGGTATTTCAATGCTGATTTTACGGGAAAAATATGGCAAGAACAGTAAAAGCAAAAGCAGTAAATTCACAAATAAAATTCTCCAGATATGAAAGTACAATGCGAATGCTATAGAAATAATAAGAGCTATTTTTATAAGTACGGACAAAGAAGTCTGAATCTTTGCTGTATGCGATTTCAAAAAATTATCACTCATTTTTACAAAAAATAAAGGATTAAAAACAATATAAGGTTTGTCGTGGTAAAGTTTTGGCTCAGAAAAAAGACAAAGCTTTGCTTCATTTTTTCGCATAAGATGAGAGTTACTTTTTTTCTGCATCCTATAGTAAAAGACGTAAGTTTTTCACCATATTTGTACATCTCTTACTATAGATTTATAAAATCTTTTTCATTCATAGGATAAGAAAAAGATGGTGAAAATTTATCTAGCCAGCGATCACGCAGGGTTCTCATTAAAGCAAAAAATAAAAAAGTTTCTTGAAAAGAAAAAAATTACCTGTGTTGATATGGGTGATTTTCAAAAAAATGATAATGATGATTATCCGGATTTTGTACTGCCACTGGCAAAAAAAGTTGCACAAGAAAAAAATGCTAAAGGTATAATCGTCGGCGGTAGCGGACAAGGAGAAGCAATTGCTGCAAACAAGATAAAAGGTGTGAGAGCCGCGCTCTATTACGGCGGCAATAAAAATATTCTGAAATTATCTCGAGAGCACAATGATGCAAATATACTTTCATTAGGCGCGCGTTTTCTTAAGGAAAAAGAAGCGTTATCAGCAATTAATCTCTGGTTGAAAACACCCTTCTCACATGATGCACGTCACATGAGACGGATTAATAAAGTTGATGAATTGGGAAGTCGATGATGAAGAACCAGATAATTCCTTCAATTATAGCTCGAACAAAAGCAGAACTAAATCATCGTCTTTCTAAAGTCGCCGATCAATCAGATATTATTCAGTTAGATGTTATGGATGGAAAATTTGTCAAAAATAAATCCTTGTTATTCGATTTTGAGCTTCCAAAAAATAAATACTATGAAGCGCATCTGATGATGAAAGATCCTCGAAGCTGGATAAAAAAAAATCACAATAAAGTGGACACAATTATTATTCATCTTGAATCCAATCATTTTGAAGATAATCTAGCGCTGCTCAAAAAATTAAATAAAAAAACAGGCATTGCAATTAATCCAAAAACATTTTTGAGTAAATTATTTTTTATTAATATGAAAGAGATTAATACACTACTTCTTATGAGTGTTGATCCTGGAAAATATGGCTCTCCTTTTGTGCCGCACACCATAGAAAAAGTAAGGCAAGCCAGAAAACTATATTTGTCATTGTCAATTGAAGTTGATGGAGGCATAAACAATCATACGATTCCATCAATGAAAAAAGCTGGCGCAAATAAATTTGTGGTAGGCAGTTTCCTGCAAAAAAGCAAGAATGTCAAGAGAGATTTTGAAGTATTGAAAAAACTAATATAAATGTAGACCAGAATAATAACGTGCTAAAATATAAAAACAAAGTTTCATTCATTCTCATAAGAATAACGAAAGAGGTACTATGGATACAAAAAAACTAGCAGACATTGCAAATGTGCTTCGTCGTGATGTATTGCAAATGACAACAATCGCTGGCAGCGGACATCCTTCGTCATGTTTATCATGTGCAGAAATTATGGCCGCGTTATTCTTTCATGAGATGAAATACGATGTGAAAACTCCTGCAAATGCAGATAGTGATTCGTTTATTTTAAGCAAAGGGCACGCAGCGCCTATTCTCTACGCGGCATTACAGCGTGCAGGATGTATTAAACAAGATATATCATTATTAAGAAAATTCGACAGCATTTTAGAAGGTCATCCCTTGCCTCATAAAAACCTGCCATTTATAGATGTTGCAACAGGAAGCTTGGGGCAGGGTTTATCCGTCGGTGTTGGCATGGCGCTTGCAAATAAAATCCAAAAAAGAAAAGCAACAATCTATGTTCTGCTCGGCGATTCAGAATTAGCAGAAGGAAGTAATTATGAAGCGATGCAACTTGCATCGTATTATTCATTACATAATCTTGTCGCAGTTGTCGACGTCAATACATTAGGTCAGCGAGGAAAAACAATGCTCGCGGCAGATCTCAACGCCTATGAAAAAAGATGTAAGGGATTTGGATGGAATGTAATCAAAATAGATGGACACATTATTTCACAAATTATAGGCGCATTAGAAGAAGCAAAAAAATCAAAAGAGCCAACGATAATCCTGGCAAAAACAATCAAAGGAAAAGGAGTTTCATTCATAGAAAATAAAAATGGATGGCATGGTCGCGTATTAGATGTAGAACAATTAACACAAGCATTAAGAGAAATTCTGCTCTCTCCCTTTCCGTCCATAAAAATAAATGCACCAGATCGCACAAAAATAGTTTCAAAAAAAATAAAAAAAATTATTCCGCAGATATATTCTTTGAATCAGGAAATAGCAACGCGTCATGCATATGGCAATGCGGTTGCTCGTCTTGCAGAAAGCGACAAAAACGTATTAGTTTTGGACGCAGAAGTAAGCAATTCAACTTCAGCAGAAAAAGTAAAAGAAAAAACACCGCAGCAATTTATTGAATGCTTTATTGCAGAGCAAAATATGATTGGCATGGCGTTAGGGTTATCTAAAAAATGTTTTAATGTGTATGCATCAACGTTTGCAGCATTTCTCTCGCGTGCACATGATCAGTTGCGTATGGCTGCATTATCGAATGCAAATGTAACAATAAGTGGAAGTCATGCAGGTGTCTCTATTGGCGAAGATGGTCCAAGTCAAATGGGATTGGAAGATATTGCGCTTTTTCGTACACTTCCTACCAGTACAATTTTGTATCCTGCCGATGCAGTTTCATGCGAGAAGATAACCGCAGAATGCAAGAATATTTCCGGCATAAAATATATTCGCACTACGCGCCCAAAAACTCCGGTTATTTATTCCATGAAAGAAGAATTTCCTATTGGAGAATATAAAATAATACAAAGCTCATTAAAAGACCAGCTTATTCTCGTCGGCGCTGGTATCACATTACATGAATCATTACAAGCATACGCTGCACTTAAAAAAGAAGAAATTTCAGCAGCGGTAATTGATGTCTATTGTATCAAACCATTTAACGAAAAAAAATTTCTTGATTTTGTAGAAAAACATGGCAAAAAAATAATCGTCACAGAAGACCATTATAAAGATGGAGGTATTGGTGAAATGCTTGCAAGTTTTCTCATTGGAAAAAACGTAAAAATGAAACAGCTTGCGGTTTGTAGAATTCCTCATTCAGGCATGATGCGTGAATTATTGCATTACGAAGAAATTGATAGTTCAGCAATTGTCAAAGCAGCAAAAGAATTAATTAAAAAATGAAAATTTTTCTCGACAGTGCAGATATAAAAGAAATTGCAAGCACAAAAAAAATAGGTCTACTTGAAGGTATAACCACAAATCCATCACTCATAAAAAAAGCAATGCAGATCTATAAAAATAAAATTTCTGTTGAGAACTATATTAAAAATATTTTAAAGGTAGATAGAAAAATTCCAGTGAGTATTGAAGTAATAGGCGACACTTATGAAGAAATGATGAAGGAGGGAAAAAATGTATTTGTTCGCTTTAAAAAATATGGGAATGTGTACATAAAAATCCCGGTCAATCCCTGCATGGAACAAGAATGCACAACAAATGCCGATGGCATTAAGGCAATAAAATCATTAACGCAATTAAAAATTCCGGTTAATTGTACGTTAATTTTTACGCCAGAGCAAGCGCTTCTTGCAGCAAAAGCCGGCGCAAAAATTGTCAGTCCATTTTTAGGCAGAGAAGATGATTACATTAAAGAAATAAAAAGAAAAAATGATAACGGCATTGTTTCAGGAATAGATCTACTCAAAAAGTGCATTGCTATTATAAGAAAGAATAAATTAAAAACACAGGTATTGGCTGCAAGTATTCGTACGCCGCAGCAGTTTCGCAACGCTGCTCTCATCGGTGCAGATATAATAACCCTGCCCTATAATCTTATTTTAAAATTATTAGTGCATAAAAAAACAATGCAGGGAATGCAACAATTTACCAAAGATACAATTTCTGAATATAAAAAATTGGTGAGAAATGAAAAATGAAAAAAGAATCATTTGAAAAAAGAGTGAACGCTTGTTTTAAGGGAAATGACGTTCGTTGTCTCTACGAAAAAGAATTGGACGAAGAGCTTGCATATGAAATCGGAGCAGCGATTGTTCAATATCTTGAGTGCAGAAAAATAATTGTTGGCAATGACATGCGATTTTCTTCGCCGATACTAAAAAAAGCATTAATCAATGGAATTATTGACCAAGGGTGCGATGTCGTCGATATAGGAATGATTGACACACCCGGTTTATATTTTGCTTCAGGATATCTTAAGTTACCCGGTGCTATAATTACAGCATCACATAATCCTATCGAATATAATGGTATAAAGATCGTCGAAAAAATGGCAGTGCCTATTGGCGGGGGTTCAGGTTTAGAAAAAATAAAAGAAATTATTTTTAAAAATAGTAGTAAAGAAAATAAAAAGAAAGGAATAGTAACTGAAAAAAATATTTTTTCAGAATATAAAAAACACATTTTATCTTTTGTTAATGTAAAAAATGTCGAGAAATTAAAAATTGTGGTCGATGCGGGCAACGGAATAGCGGGCAAAATAGTTCCTTTAATATATAAAGGACTGCCGATGCATATGACGTCATTGTATTTCGATATAAACGGTTATTTTCCAAATCATGATGCAAATCCATTACTTGACGAAAATACAAAAGAATTAAGAAAAAGAGTAGTAGAAGAAAAAGCAGATTTTGGTATTGCTTTTGATGCAGATATGGATAGAGTCTTTTTTATCGACGAGAAAGCACATCTGATAGACTCGTCACAAATTGCCGCAGTAATTATTAATCATTTTCTTTCGCAGATTAAAAAAGACGGTTTTGTCTATAGTTTAGTCATGAGTAAAATGTTGCAGGATATAGCACAAGAAAAAAAATTGCCCAATTACAGAGAAAAAGTAGGACACGCATTTATTAAAAAGCGCATGAAGAAAGAAAATGCTTTTTTTGGGTGCGAATCTTCAGGACATTTTTATTATAAGGATAATTGGTTTGCAGACTCTGGCATTATCACAAGTCTGATTGTTTTAGAAATTTTCACGCAGGAAAGAAAAAAAGACAAGAAATTTTCACAATTATTTAAAGCGTATAAAAAATATCCTCTAATACAGGAAAAAAGTTTCCTCATTCAGGACAAAAAAAATGCATACACCAAAATTCTGCAGCATTTTAAAAAAGACGCACAAAAAATAGAAGAAATAGATGGCATAAGTTTTGACTGTGGAACATATTGGTTTAATATTCGTTTTAGTCAGACAGAGCCTGTATTACGTCTTAATCTTGAAGCAATAAATGAAAAAATCATGCAGGAGAAATCTCTCGAAATAGAAAATTTCTTAAAAAAATTATAGAAGAATAAATTATATTTGAAGAACGGTATAAAGTAGTTGATGTGCCTCTTCTTGAGTAATATTTCCACGTCTATATTTTGTTAACAATTCTCTTTTTCTTTCATCATGTTTTTCTAAAATATCTTTTGTTTCAAGGTAAGTCTGCATAAGCCAGCTCTCTAAATCATCTCGAATCATTGTATATTCTTGTTCCGTCATTTTTCTTTCTTCAATTTCACGAAATTTATGGAAAGTAATATTTCTAAATACTTGTCTATGTCTTTTTGCTACAGGATTTTGTTTTGAATTAAATTTATATGAAAGCTTTTTTGTTTCTTTTAGTTTTGTAAAATGTTCATCTGCGTTTCTCCAAACTTTTTCTAATGATCTATAAACGAGATCGTTATCATGATTACCTACAGAAGTATCCCATGGATTTTTATTATTATAGTCATTAAAAGCATCAACTCTATTCTCAAAATCGTTTAATTCTTCATTTTTTTGTGTTCGTCTATAATGACGCCCTGCAATCCAAAGTAATTTTCCATTTTGTTGTCCAGGATAATTTCTAAAATTTTCTTGATCTTCTCGCGAGCTTTCGCTATACAAGCGATCTACAATTTGTTTATATCTATCAGATATTTTCATAAGTTAATGCCCTGCAGGGCATGACTATAACTAACTACTGAATCCAATTCGTTATCAGATTCATATTTTTT
>CAYIPM010000002.1:0-25006 GCA_964365195.1 Candidatus Woesearchaeota archaeon | reverse complement strand
CAAAGAGCTAGGGACTAAAAAACCTAGCTCTTATACTTTATATACTAAAAATTAAACAAGATATTTTGTTAGAAATTGAGGGAAAAACAAATCGTGCGACTGGAAATGTTGTGAAAGATTATTTTGGCATCACTGGAAATGCCGTTGCTTCGCTAGAAGCGCAGCAAAAAGTTCTGAATGAATATGAAAGAGTATTCAATGGTATTGCTTTAGATATTTCAGCTGAAGAAGCGGAAAACATTGAAAATATCGACGGTGTTAAATCTGTTTCGCTGAACTATGAAGTTAAAGCATTAATGATGAATAGTATTCCCTTGGTTGGCGCTGACAAGGTTTGGCAGCTTGATAAAGACGGAAATAATTGTGTAACGAGCGGAAAAGAATGTTTGACGGGAAAAGGAATAAAAATTGGAATTATTGATACCGGTGTTGATTATACACATGGAGATCTTGGAGGATGTTTTGGAAATAATTGTAAGGTCGCCGGCGGCTATGATTTTGTCAATAACGATAATGAACCGATGGATGATAATGGACATGGAACTCATGTCGCAGGTACTGCTGCTGGCTCCGGCGATGGTGGATTAAAAGGAATGGCACCTGATGCTATTCTTTATTCTTATAAAGTTTGTAATTCTAATGGAGTATGTTGGGGGAAAGATATTATTGCAGCAATTGATAGAAGTGTTGATTTAAATAATAATAAAATTCCATGTGAAACAAATGACTATTTAGATGTTATTAGTCTAAGTTTAGGTGGACCTGGTGATCCTGACGATCCTATGAGTACTGCTATTGACAATGCTGCAGCCTGCACTGTTGCTGTTATTGCTGCAGGAAATTCTGGACCTAATGCGAAAACAATTAGAAGTCCCGGAACTGCGCGAAAAGCTATTACTGTGGGAGCGACATTAAAGAAAGATTATACCTCTGGAAGATATGTTGGAAAAAAAGATACGATAGCTTCGTTTAGTTCACGTGGACCTGTTATTTGGTCAGGAAGTAGTATTACTAAACCTGATATTGTCGCTCCGGGAGCTATTATTTGTTCTGCTGAATGGGGTAATGCTAAATATCCAAATTGTGAAGGATTAGTTGATACTACTCATGGACAGATCTCTGGAACTAGTATGGCAACACCGCATGTTACGGGTGCTGTTGCTTTGTTTAAACAAAAACATCCTGATTGGAAACCCGAAGAAATTAAAGCTGCTTTAAAAAATACTGCAAAAAAATTAATTGATCCTAAATATGATAAAAATACACAAGGAAGTGGGCGATTGGATATTAAAAGTGCAATTGTTATAGAAAAGAAGCCGATTATTTTTTATATTAAAATAGAAGGGTTTGAGAAAGTTAATATAAAGGGTACTATAAAAGGAGATGAACTTAAAAAATATGAATTATATTACGGAAAGGGTGAAGATCCTAGTGAATGGATAAAAATTACTGAAGGAAATAATCAGGTTATTGATGGTATTCTGTATCAAGGGTTTGATTCTTCAATTTTATATGAAGGAATTAATTATTTAAGACTTCGAGTTTTTGATAATTCGGAAAATGAATATGAAGAAGAATATATAATTTATTATTATAAACCAAATCCAAATCTAAAGCAATTGACTTATAATGGTTTTAAACAGTATGATGGAGCAATTTATAAAAATAAAGTAGTTTGGACAGGAATTGATAGTCAGATTTATATGTATGATTTAATCACAGAAAAAACAACAAGAATAACAAAATCACCGTTTAAGCATTATAGTCATCCTGATGTTTATGAAAATAAAATTATTTATCTCTCAGGCAGTAATATTTATGTGTATGATTTAACCACGAATGAAGAAATACAAATAACTGATTCTGGATTTCCAAACTGGCCTCGAATTTATGAAAATAAAATTGTTTACTGGGATTTGAGAGGTATGAGTGATGATATGCAGATATATATGTATGATTTAGAAACAAAAGAGGAAAAACTATTAACAACAATACCAACACGTTTTTATAGTTGGATTCATTTTTATAAAAATAAATTTGTAGCGACTTATGGTTTTCGGATCCAATCATTTTTTCTTTATGATATTGAAAATAATGAAAAAACATCATTATTTACTTCTCCATCTGGAACGCATGTAACCGGCGATATATATGAAGATACAATAGTTTTTGATGCTGCTATAAATAATCAGTATGATATTGTAATGTATAATATTATTACAGAAGAAATAAAAATTTTAACTAGGCCTAATGGTCAATTCTGGCCTAACATATATAAGAATAAACTTGTTTGGATTGACTATGACTATAGTAATTCTAAACAGGATTTATTTATGTATGATTTAATCACGAATGAAGAAATGCCTATTAAACTTTATGGCAATGAGTGGATATATGATGTTTATGAAAATAACATTCTTTTTGAATATGATAAATATGGTGATAGAAATCTTTTTTTGTACACTCTTTCTGACGATTCACCGCCAATCTGCGGCAACAACAAAAAAGAAGGCATTGAGCAATGCGACGGCAGCGACGATGCTCTCTGTCCAGGACAATGCACTGCTCAATGCACCTGTCCTGCGCCTAAACCTCAATGTGGTGATGGTATTGATAATGATGATGATAGATTAATTGATTCTTTAGATAAAGGATGTTGGACTAATGTAAACGATCCTGCAAGTTATAATTCTGCTGATACTGACGAAAGCGATGAAATATTAAATAGTTTGCAATCAAAACTCGCCAATCTTGCAGATTCAGTTTTAACCGGACAATTACAAATAAAATTGCAAAAAAAAGTAAGCGGCAATTGGCAAGATGTTTCTACCGTCGTGAATCAACAAGTGAGCATTCCTGCAAATAGATTATTAAAATTAGATACCGGTAAAGATAATCTTGGCAATCACATATTTTTAGGATTTAATATTATGAAAGTGAAAGCTGATTCTGCTGGCGATTATCGCGTGTATGCGCGATTTGAAAAAGATGGTAAAATTGTGGAAAGCAATTGGGATTTTAAGGTTGGGTAAATCGTTATAGGATATAAATTATGAAAATTTAACATGTGCACCTGTTTTAATCGTTAAGTATTTCATTCTCAAGATTCAAAAAATTAAGAATTTTTTGACACGTTCAGCACTTATAGTAAAAGACGTAAATTTTTAACCATATTTGTACGTCTTTTCCTAATAGGTCAACGACAAAACGGTCAGATATTAATGTCGTTGACTATAGTGCCGAAGATTTAAATAAATAGGAATTATCACTTATTTATGAAAAGAGGAAATGTAAAAAATAAAAAAGGAAACTCGCGTTTCAGTTTTGAAGATTTATATTTATTGCCAAAACAAAAACGTTCGCAGCAGATCTTAGGAATTTCTTTTGGTGTTATTTTTTCGCTTATATTAATTATTTTTTTTATCGGGATTGCGTTTATTGTCATAAAACATTTTCTTAACTTGCAGAATTGCACGGAGCTCGGCATTTTTGTCAATAATTTTGAAGCAGACGTAAAAAAAACATGGGGCTCTCCGATTGATAGCCACGTGTTTAAGGGAACTGTACCGTCGTCGATTGAGTATGTTTGTTTTGCGGATTTATCGCGACCCATTAAAGGAACATATGCTAACGTTGGAGATGATTTAGGTTTATTTGAAGGGAAAAATGCGCAATTATTTTTTTTCCCGACAGCACAAGCATGTGACATGCCGTATCATCCAATTGAGCATCTTGATATGAATGTTATTATCCGGCGCGATAATCCTTATTGTGTTCCGGTTATCGAAGGGGTTATGAAAATTTTAATAAAAAAAGATAGCGGTGAAGCACTCGTTACTATTGCGTAAGATGAAGAAAAAATTTGGAGACAAAAAGGCAATTGAAATGAGCTTTAATTGGATTTTTGCGCTACTTGTGGGAGGATTTATTTTACTGCTTGCAATCTATGGCGCAACAAAATTTATTCAGACGAGCGAACAAACACTTTATACTGAAACTGCTGCGAGCTTAATCTCTTTATTTGATCCACTTGAAACTGGTCTTGCATCGGGAAAGGCATCTGAATTAATTTTTGCGAAAAAATCGCGCCTCTTTTTTACCTGCAGCGAAACAAGCAACACACCATTTGGATTACAAACTGTTTCTTTTAGTGAACAAACGTTCGGAGATAAATTTGGAGAGGCTGGTCAACACATCAGCATTAAAGACAAATATGTATTTACTGACGATGTTTTAGAGGGAAAAATATTATATTATTTTTCTAAACCGTTCTTTATGAGTTATCGCGTGGGAGATTTAGTCATGTTGTACTCTGATAACGAGCCCTATTGTGTCTATGGTTCGAGCGAACATTTTAAAGATAATATAGAAGATTTGAAATTAGCAAATATTATTTTTTCTAACAGCTCTTCTTCATGCAAAGGCATTTCTGTTTGTTTTTCTTCAATTTCAAAATCCTGCGACATTAAAATTTTTGAAAATGAAAACTATGTTTTAAAAAAAGGCAGAAAAATGTATTACGAGGGAGATTTACTTTATGCTGCTCTTTTTTCTTCGCCAGATATTTATGAATGCAATGTTAAACGGATTAAACAACGCTATAATTCTTTAGGAAAAGTTTATTTAGAAAAAATAAAAATTCTCCAGCGAAATAATTGTCAGCCGCAAATTGGACCAAAATTAGCAGCATCTTTGAATTATTCAATTACAAATTCCAAATCTTTGCAAACATTTTTTAGTTTTGTTGAAGACATCAATGCAATTCATGAACGGGCAAAGGAAGAATGTAAATTGTATTATTCAACTGGATCTGATTAAAATGAGAAATAAAATTTCAAAAAAAGGGCAACTGAAAATCCAAGTCCTTAAAAATCACGGATTTTTGGGACCTTCATTTTTAAACAAAAAATCTCAGTTAAAAATTCAGGAAATGGCATTTATGCTTCTCGCTGTTTTTTTGTTTTTTGCACTTGTCGGAGTATTTGTCTTAACTATTTTTTATTCTAACTTGCAAAATGAGGCAACACGCATTGCTGAAGAACGAACAGCGTCGGCCGTTGCTAACATAGCTGATACTCCTGAATTAAGCTGCGCAATATCAAAAACAAATTGCGTCGACGCTGATAAACTAGTTGCGCTTCTTAACAAAAAAGAATATGAAAAATTTTGGCCGTTCAGCAGCATTAAAATTATAACCTATAAGGGTTTAGGAAAAAAAGAAAAGGACTTGGTGAGTTGCACTATTGCAAATTATCCAACGTGCGAACTTTTTACCATTTATGATAAGAATATACTCAATGAACGAACCAGTGGAAGTTTTGTTGTGTTGTGTCGAAAAGAATATCAAAATGAGTATGTCTATGATCGTTGTGAATTAGCAAAAATTATTGCAGGGACGGAATTAAAAAATGCAGGATAAACATTTAATACCTCAATCAAAACAGGGGCAGCACGAAATTGCGGGATTTGTAATCATTGTTCTTATTGTAAGTGTTATCGGCGTTATTTTTCTTTCATTAAGTTTTGGAAATCAAAATATAGAAGAAAGCAGTAGTCCGGAAATATCCCGTTTATTAGGGTCAAGCATGTATGTGACGAGTTCTTGCGCAATTAATTATATTCCGCACTATCGCGATATGCAGGATTTAGTAAAAGAATGTCATAAAGATACTGGAGGCAATTCTCGCAATTGTCTGAATGGAAGAAATGCGTGTGTTGTTTTAGAGGAAGAATTACAAACAATTATTGAAAAAGGACTTGAGATTAATGAGGGGGCGGTCAACAAAGCATATACCTTAACGATTTATTCGTCGTCGGAAAAGAGCGGTGGAGGAGATGAAATTTTATCTTTTGCGGCAGGAACTTTTTCTAATTGCACTCGAATCATCGGAGGAAATCATCCTATAGCTGTTGATTCTTTTAGCGGAGAAATTCTTGACACGCGACTCCTTGTTTGCAGGGGATAAAGAAATTCAAGGAATTTGCGGTCTCTCCAAAATCAAAAGATTTTGAAGATAAAGAAATTGCCTAAAATTTTGCTATCTCCACAGCAAGCTAGAGGAGTATTTGCCGCAAAATTTTTGCTTCGCACCAGCAATTTCTCATTAGAATTTTTTACGACGTAGTGGGCTGCGGGGCATTATAGGAAATAACATTAATTTTCGTACTTTTATTTTGTTATTTCCTGTTCAACAAATTACAAAAAACTTCCAATTATTAAAGTAATTTGCTATAGCCCAAAAATTCTAATAAATATTTTATAGAATTTCCGACGAGAAAAAGATAGTTTTATATATCTTACTCAACTCGAATATTTAGAAAAAGGCGGTGGCAATGCAAAACTATAATCGAGCTTATTTTTTATTTTCTTTTATCATATTTTTTAGTTTATTTCAGGTTATTTTTGTCAGCGCAAACAATTACACCGTTGATATTTTTTTCACTGTTCCGAGTACTGTGTATCAAACAAATGAGAGAATTGCATTAAAAGGTTTTATCTTTTTAGGAAATTATTCCAGCAATGGCTCATTAGTAACTAATTCTTCCGGTTTTGCAAATGCAGTGGTAAATTTAACAATAAAAAACACAAACGGAACTTTTTATAATAATTATACTTTCACAACAGATACTAACGGAACATTTTATTCTAAAAGTGATTATTATCCGAACGCAGTAGAAATAAATGCTTCTGCTGCTGCTGGATTTTACAATATACGGGCAGAATATAAAGATCCAAACAACAAAATTTGGTTTTCTGATGTTGAGATACGGGTGCTTAATGACACTATAGACCTATTATACATAAGCCCTAAAAAATCAAAATATAACGCTGCTGACACTGTCGAGTTTACCATTGAAGCAGTGAGACTGATAGGAGATACCATTCTTCACATTAGCAATGTTTCTGTAAACGGCACTCTAAGAAACGCGACAAAAGATATCTTAAGCAGTTTTAATTGCACTACCGCAAGCAATGGGAAATGCGCCCTTAATGTAACTGCCCCATCCACTTATGGAAATTATTTTTTAGAATTAAATAATTTTAAAACGTTCAGTAGTTTTTCAGTTGTTCCTTTTTCGGCAAATGTATATATGAAGGATGAACTCGGACAATCTTTGAGGAATGTTTTTGCAAGCGGTGAAAAGGCGCGTGTCGAAGTAAGCATTTTAAATGCAAGCTCAACTGACGAATATGTTTTTTCAGGATATATCAGAGATTCCTCTGGAAATGTTTTGAAGACGATAAATGGCACTCAATTAACTGATAATAACACTTTCACTAACACCTTTCAATTTACTATTGATAGTTTGACTTTCAGTAATGGAGCATATATTGCATTTGTTAATGTCAGCAAAACAGGAGATGGAAAAATCAATGCAACTACTTCTTTTGAAGTTAAAGATTGGACATTAAGTGTCAGCAAAAAAAGCAGCGGATCTGGATTTGAATATGAACATAGCATTTTTCCTAATAAACTCATGAAATTTGAAGCGGTGCCATCATATCGCTCCAATGGCTCTGTTATTGAAAATTTGAGCACAAGTGTTTTCACTATACATTTAAAAGACGGCCTGAATAATATTGTAACGACGGGAAATGCCAGCTGGAATGCCACCTGCGGCAATGACGGCTGCTATGAATTTATTGTTAATTCTTCGAACACAACAGGTCAATATAAATTATTTGTGATATTATCCTTTGAGGGAAGCATTCAAACCAATACAAAAATAATAAATGTCATAGATAGTGTTATGACGGCGCAATCGACAGACAGTGAGGGAAATCTCAAAGAATTATTTGGAGCAAGCGATTATGTTTATTTTTCCTTGACAACATATAATGTAACAAATAGCTTTAATTTATCTGATGCGGAAATTTTTATTGTGAGCTATATGAATGGAACTGAAATTAATTATACTAATGTTAGTTATACAACTGTTAATTATTCAAATTCTGCGTATGAATGGGGATGGAACGCAAGTTTGCAGAGAATAAAGTTAGATGTTCCTAAAACAGGAGGAGTTTACACTGTTTTTATTTTTGGAAACAATAAAACTATTGGAACAACGTCGAGATTCATTATTAATCCTTATACTGTTTGTTCAGTTCCTAAAGATACACCTGGAACTGTATCTTCTACATCCGGAGCTTATTATGTCTGGCAATTTAAGACAAGTGATACTATTTATATGGAATTAAAAATAATACAAGCTGAAAATCCTTTAGGAAGAGCTACTGCATTAAACTCAAGCTCATCAAACGGAACATCCGGAATGGGTGCTGCATGCAATGTTGACACATCCACAAAACAAGTTGTTAACAATGCGACAATAAGCATTGTAGAAGTAAAAAATTTAGAGACTGGAGCATTGCAAAATATTAATACATCAGAATCAAAATGTAAATCAGATGATAATTCTGGAAGTTATACATGCACGATTCAACCATTAACGAAATGGACTGGTGGAACACAGATTGTCAAGTTTTATATTGAAGGACAGGATGGGACGACGACGACCGCGTTCAGCAGATTTGAAGCGCGCGCTTTTTATTTGTATGGCTATAGCTCAACATGGCAAAATAGCCCTTCAAGCAATATTAGCTTGACTGTTCAATTATATGAAGCAGGAAGCGGATGGTGGGGAAGCAGCAGCGGATTAACCGGAACTGTGACAATAAAAAAAGTTGAATATATGGGACGAGATGGAGAATGGATTTGGCCCCCTGTTGATTCTGGAACAAATGTTTCCAACTTGAGCACCAGTATTACTTCAGGATCAAGCTCTATTATTATACCGGTTGCCAATACTCCAACAGGAACATGGAAAACAGGAAATTACAGAGTTACTCTCGAGGGAAAAACAAATGCGGGAGATACTGACTATGGTTATGCGTGGTTTGGAATAAAATTATGGGATGTCTATGGAATGCCGATTGATTGTGTGACAACACCGTGCAGTTATAAAAATTATTTTAATTCCAAAGAAAATATAACATTGTACATAAAAATTTCAAAGGCGGGAGCATATAGCTATGGGTATAATACAAAAGAATCTATTTGGGGAAACACAAGCATTGGCGTTAAAAAAATACAAGATTGCAGAAAATATCCCTGCACTGAATATAATGCAAGCAAATACAATGCAACAGTTATTTATGTGAATGAATCAAGCCCTTGGTATTGGAATGCAAACATAAGCGCTCATGAAAAATTTCTTTTACGAATTAATAATACTGATGGAAGCTGGGGAAGCGGTTCTTATTCGGTGATATTAGATGTGAATGGAACAGATACGGGATATGCTTGGTTTAATACCATTGCATTTTATGTTGGAACGCGCCCTACTTCTGCCGATGGCTCCACCTATAAATATTCAATTAAATCTTCTGAATTAAAACATTACAACATCACCGTCACCAAAAATTACAAAGGATATAATGCTAATTATACTGCCAGTGATTATGTTAATGTTTCTTTTAATGATCTTGTATTAAGAGTATGGGATCAAAGTAACTATCAAACCAAAGAATATAATTATCCTGAACATCTGAATGTTACTCCGCAAGTTATTAACGGCAGTGTATTAGTTAATATTAGTTATCTTAACGGCAGCTGGCCGACAGGATATTATTGGGGAGAAATTATTTATAAAAATGACTTGACAAATGAAACGTCAAACGGCTATATTTGGTTTGATGCAAAGCCATTTAGAGTTTCTGCAACGATGAATACGTATTATGAAATAGATGAGTCTCAATGCATGAATGTTACTTTGAATATCTATGAACCTGATTGGGGAAACAACTCTCTTTTATTAGGAAATTATTCCATTCATAAAATTTATGAAGATGTTTGGAGTGTTGGATCAAGATCAACGATTAATTTAACAAATTATACGTTAAGCGCTTCTTCATTTAATAAAACAATGAATTTGACACTCTGTCCTAATAGTGGAAACTGGGGAACGGGAAATTATGGAGGATATCATTATATCAATTTCTTGATTAAAGATAATAATAACACGAATAATACCGGAATAGGAGGAAATGGATTTAGAGCAATGCCTTTTAGAATACGGTGGGGCAGTGTTCAAGGAAATGCCACTAAACTTCTGACAGAAGTTGTATATATTAATGCAAATGTAACTGAATTTGTTTCTGGAGTAAGCGCAAGTGGAAATTTGTCTTCAATTTATCAATGGAGGTATGACAACGCATTTTCAGGAAAAGAAACATATGTTTTCAGCGTCGGAAGTTGTTTCTCAAATGTATCTGGACAGTGCAATATAACCGGGATAAAAAATGTAACCATTTATCCTAATGCTCGGGGATGGAAAGAAGGATATAATTATTTTACGACGGAATGGAACAAAGTTACTAGTGGAAGCACGAAAATTACTGACTATAGCCAGATGAGCTTTAATGCAAAAAATCCGTATAGTGGAACGTTCCAAAACACTGATAGAAGTGGAAATTGGAAATATAATTTTTATGAAAATGACAGCGTTACCATTAGAATAACAACGACTGATATAAATAATAACAATGCAAATGTATCTATAACAAGTGTTTCTTATGCCAATACGGGAGGAAATTGCTGGAATGAATGGTGTCGAAGCTACACAACGGCTAACTCATGGTCCTTAACTGACACTAATAGTACCAATGATACGGGCACGAGTGATGGATCAGCCATTATACTTATTACTAAACCAAGTTCAAATTGGACAAGGGGAGATTATGCAGTTAAAGTCAGTGTTACTGGAACTAATGGCAATGCGACAATTACGGGAGGAAATTTCAGAATTATTGATTCTGTGTTTCCGAATATAACCGTAAGTTCTCCGACGATAAATCAAACAATAACAAATAATACATTTTCAGTAAGCTGGACAACAACAGAAACAACAAATTGTTATCTAATCATGAGAGATTATAATAGTTTCTATAGTCAGCATTGTGGCGCATCAAATGTTTCAAATTCATCTACTGTTGGCTTAACAGAATCATGCAATGTTACAAAATATGGGTTCAACAATAACACTTTATATTATTATGAATATATCAGTAAAAGTTATCAGTCTGCAACAAGCAGTTCTAGTTATGATTCTTGGTCGCAATCAGGGTCAACGGGATTAAATACTGACAGCACAAGTCATTCATACACATTTAATGCTTCAAATAGAGTTACAAAGGGATTTTTAAGGGCACAACATTATGGCATGTATATCAGTTGTTATGATTCTGATTATAATCCTGCAGGAGCATACGTTGCCTTTAAGATTGATGTTAATTCAAGCATTTCAATAACTGCTCCGACAATTACTGTGAATTCTCCGACTGTCCGCCAGTATATTAATACGACGTCTGCGACATTTAATTTTACTTTAGATAAAGCCGGCTATTGCGAGTACTCATTAAATAATGGAACAACAAATTACACGATGACAAATACAGATACAACAGCAGACTTACGATTTAATGCGACAAATTCTTCTGTTTCCAATGGATTATATTGGCTGTATCCCTATTGTAATGATAGTTTTGGAAATGCAAATTATTCATATACATTTAATTTTTCTATTGATACAATTAATCCATCAATAAATTATAGTATTGAAACTTATAGCGATAACTCAAATAGAACCTCACTATTTGTGAACGTTTCTATTAATGATACAAACCTTAATACTACCACGTTTAGATTATTTTATCAAAATGGATCAATTGCTAATACAACTACTTACACTAATGATTATATAATAGCATATTCATTGAATTGGACTGGTTGGTTGACTGACAATACTTACAAATTCAATGTCACTCATATTGATAAATCTTCACGAATAAATGTGACTGAAACCAGAACAGTAACTGTTGACACAACAAATCCTTCAATGAATTACAGCGGAGGAACAGAAATTAATAATTCTAATGTAACCCGAGATTGGATTTATGTTAATGTAAGCATTAACGAAACGAATTTTGTAAATATCACTTTTAGATTAGGCAACAGCAGCGGCATTGTAAATACTACCGCGTATACGACGAAAACTTACAATATTAACTGGACTTCACTTGCATTTACTAATTATACTTATAATGTTACAGTATTTGATGCTGCAGGAAATAGAAACGTTACTACAAGTCGATATATAAATTTGTCAGCTGCGTAAATAAATATGAAATTTAGAATACAAAAAAATAAAAAATCCAGCCGTTCGCTGCGGCTCACTTCGCACTCGCAATTTCATTTTATTATTTTTTATTTATTGTCAAAATTAAATTGCTCGCAAGCTGCGGGGTATTTTTTAAGCTCAGAAAATTTTAAAAATTTTCTGAGCCCTAAAAATCTCTATGTAACACAAGATTTTCAGTGCCTCCAAATGGGAACGACGAAAAATCATTGCAAGCAATGGGGTATTAAACCCATTTGGAGCAATAAAAATTTTGAGATGAGAGAAATTAAAACAAGAAAGAAAAATGAACGGGGGATATATTTATTTTTTGCTCTTGCTTTTATTTTTTTAGTTCCATTAATAAACGCTGCAGCAGATTTTGCAGTGAATAGTTTTTCATGCACGCCTTCTGAAGCTGCCATCAATGATGTATTTTCATGCACGGCACAAATAAAAAATAATGGCGATGCTGCAGGTTCAGTAAGCACTGCAACGTTATACTCTGATGCAAATGATTGGCTTGAGGAATCAAATTATGCCCAATCGTCGGGAACAAGTGTTGATCCAGGACAGACCACTGAAGTTACCTTCACCAGTTTACGCGCAATAAAATCTGGAAACAATGGATTTTCTAAAATCATGCTTGATGATGTCACTGACACGTATGTTGCCGATAATAACATCAAGGAAAATATAATCAATGTTGTCATTGCAGTAAGCAGTTCTGATTCAAGCGCGGGCAATAACACTCAATTTGATGCGACTGCTGAAGTTACTGCAGGAGGAAATATAGATGTTGAATTAACATTT
Organism: Candidatus Woesearchaeota archaeon; assembly: GCA_964365195.1. Taxonomy (GTDB): domain Archaea; phylum Nanobdellota; class Nanobdellia; order Pacearchaeales; family GW2011-AR1; genus ARS1285. The sequence goes on along the minus strand of CAYIPM010000002.1, from coordinate 12,016 downwards.
ACGGTGAATTCTGGCGGATGCAGCATCGGCAGTCAAACTAATCCTAAAACTATAACTGACATGAGCGATGGAAATATACAATCTCGATCCTGGAGTGTGACAATGGGAACGAGCGGAGATTGCCAGTATACAATCACAGCTTCAGCAACAGGTGATGCAAATGTTGCTTCAAAACAGGATAGTGATAGCGGACTAGTAACTTGCACTGATTGTTCTTCGGGAAGCGGAGATTCAGGAAGTTCCGGAAGTTCTGGAAGCGGTGGGGGAAGTAGTAGTTCTGCGAGTGGAAGCAACAAAGGAGGAGGTAGCGGTATTGGAACTACTGTTGCAGTAGTAGATGAATTGCCCGCCACTTATATTACCACCCTCAAAGAAAATGAAAACTTACAATTTATTTTTTCAAATGAAACACATTTTTTAAGCGTGACTGAAGTGACTGATACGAGCGCAACAATTGTGATAGAAAGCAAAAAACAAACCTTTGTATTAAGCATTGGGGAAAAAATTAATGCTGATCTTGATGGAGACGAATTCGCTGAAATTTCCATTAAATTGGATTCAATAAACAGCATAACGAGAAAAGCCAGCATAACTATAAAAAGACTCACTGAAAAAGTCGCTGCTGACAAAGTAGTAGATGAAAGTGAAACAAAAGAAAAAAAAGAAACTGAAAAAAATAATTATATTCCGTGGATTGCGGGCGCCGGCGTTGTCGTTGCTATCTTACTTATTTACCTCATTTATTTTTTAATGAGGCAAAGAACATTGCATCGTCCTTATTTTTCTGCGCGATGATTATTTTAGTACTTGTAATTCATAATATAGAGAGTTTTGAATGTGAGGTTTTTCAAAACTCTCTATAATTGTTGCATTAATTGGTTTCAATTTTTTGGATACAGAATGATTCAAAAACTAAAATCCAAAGGATTATTCGTTTCTTTTTTTATGCTTGCAACTAAAGACGGACGCACAATGATTGAACATACATTTGGATTTGGTTGATTCCCATAGGTGTCCTTACAGCGAATATAATATTTTTTGTTTAAATCCCATGGCGCATGATGAATTTTATTATCAAAACTCTCAAGGGCAATGCCAGATTCAATTTCAAAATTACAGCTTGTTTGAGAATAACGGCACGATGCGCTTTCATCAGTGATAATCGTAAGGTCGCTATCGTGATATGCGCGTACAATCTGTGGTGCGCCACGATCAGTTGCAACCCTGAATTTCGTCGACGTATATGCGGCATTTCCTCCCAAGTCTATACATTTAAAATAATAAATATATTCACCGGCCCTCAAATCTTGTCGCTGTTTGTGTAATGAAGATTTTGTTTCATGAAATAATACATATGCTTCGTCATTTACTGGAGCGTGATTTGCAGCATCGTTATAATAATAACATAATGCTTCGCCATTGCTGTAACCATTATCAGTTTTAATTTCCAAAAAAACTGGAATAGTATCAGTTGCGCCAAAAATAGTTTGATTCGGACTTACCGATAGGATTGTTAATGATTGCGTGCCAATAACAGTATATTTGTAACTTTGTTTATTTTCATTTCTATCGCCAGCAGATGACCATGGCTGATCTTTGCATTTAAAATAAAAATTATTTTCTTTGCGATTTTCTAGACCTGTAAGTGTCGTTTTACAAGTATAGACCTGTCGATTATTCATTTCCCATAATTGCGTCGAGCATTGCATGGTATTTTCCATGGTAGGATAATCTCTATCTTCGCGGCTCCATTTACATTCACTTGGCTCATTCACATACACCTCTAAATCAATCTGACTTTTATTAAAGCTGATTGGGTTTCCCGTCGGTACATTGGTATCAACAATCAGCGGCGGCGTAGTATCTGGTCCTTTATCGACGCAGAAACTCACTGAATATGCATCTTGATTAAAATTGCCATTTGCATCTTGACAACGAATAAATAAGGTATATTCTCCGTCATTTTTTAATGCAGGCGCAACTGCCGCAATTGCCGCAGGACCAGGCAAAGAAAGTTTTTCAGTGTGATTGTATAAAAATGCAGAATCACCACCGACGTAAAATTGCATCTCGTTAAATCCTTTTGTTAGATTATAATCAATCTTGCATTGAGATGGTTCTCCTAAACCCGTGGCAATATCGCGCGTCGTAAATGTAAAACTAAGCGGAAAAAATGCGCGAATACATTTAGTGTTTGTTTGCTCGATTAAAACTCCTGTCGCAGGAGGTCGAATATTATTGTTAGGAATAATTTTGTGTCCGCCGCTAACATTTGTCATTTTTATCAGCGGAGAATTAACATCTTGGGGATTTTTCCAGATACACGCTTGTTCACTTGTTCCAGCGTTGACAATATCGCACGCTTGTCCTAAACTTTTGCACATATATTCAGAACAATGTTTAAATGAGTTGCAGAGTTGACACTGCTCGCCGCCAATCGGCGCCTGCCAAGGCAAACAACTGAACTCAACAAAATCTTCCTTTTCTTTTTTATATGTAAGTAAAAAAATTGCAGCCGCAATGCCACCCCCAATCAAAATCGATTTTGTTTGTCCAAAGTGAGTTTCTAATAATCCCGCAACAGCACCGCCGACGCCACCCGCAATTGCTCCCCATTTTCCGCCGTCTTTTCCGCCAGCAACACTTCCAATAAAAGCAAATACTACTGCACCAACTCCCCCCATTTTAATAATAGAATCCCAGCTCATATTATGAAAAACACCTTTCACTAAGCTTTCTTTTTTTTGATCTTCTGGCGGGAGTTGTGGTGGACTCGTCGGTAATTGAGGAGCTGGAGCATTTTTATCTGCTCCCGGAGCAACAGGAGTAGTTGTCGATTTCTCAACTTCTTCAGGGCTCACGGAAGTTCCTTCTTGAATTTCCGGCGGAGTGGTTGTCTGCGCATCAATAATATAACTAAACGCGAGCAGCGCAATAAAAAGATTGCAAATAATAAAGATACTTCCGCTCTTTTTTAAATTATTTTTTTCCATTATTAATTTTTTTATTCTCCAATAGTTATTTTTTAAAAACTTTTTCTCCCGTTGTTTGTGCGACCTGTGCACCTTTCGCAATATCGTCAAGCAATGCATTCTGAATACTTTTTGTTTGACCGTGTTGTCGCCACGCTATGCCAAAATCAGTGAATTCTCCAGCAATGTTTATGTATGCGCCGCAATCTCCTAAATTAAGACAAACTCTATTCATCGAATCAATCCATCCCGGTTGCAGCACCGCGCAATTTTCTTTGCAGACCTCTTTTCCAAAAATATTTTTTTCAAATTTGACAATCTGTTGCGAGTTGCCTAAAGCGCATAATGATTGCGCATTTCCTTTTTTCCAAAATTCTAATCCTGGAGGATAGCGCGGCAAACAAATATTGCCTCCCTGAACAATGCCTTTATTTTGATTTGCCGATGTATCACTGATTGTTGTACTGCTCGCACTGTTTTTTTCAAAATGAACACCACTTGCCCACAAACAATCACGTTTGTCTGTATTCAGACAATCTTTTTCTCGTGTCTGATCAATGCAGTCTGTCCATCGATTGACAATGCACGCTGCCTCAATAAAATTATTATATGCCTCATGCGTTTGTTGTACACAAATTTCATTTCTAAAATCCGCGCACGGCTCAATTGTTTCTTCTCCCTGAATACAGATATGTCTAAAATAACGATTGCCGACAGGGTCAAGTCCATCGCCCGACGCGCCGAGCGATTCGCACCAGCTCTCGCCATTTTTATGATTCTCGCCATTTTGAGTGTTATAACAATTCAAATCTTTGCACACCAGTGATCCATATTGCGCATTTCCTTTTCCGCAGACGCTTCCCCTTAGATAATCACAATTACCGCATGTTCGGGAATTCGTGTTCGGATTATTCGAATTGCACGATGCGCTTTTCGCAACAATGCGTTGCCAATAGGCAGCGTCGCGAGAATAAATCCGCTGTGCATCATATATATTTGCTTGATTTCCGCACGTATCTTTAAAATAAACTTCATCACTTCCGTCAACGCACAGAGTTTCACTGCTTGGTCCACAATTTGTTGCTAATTCATCTGCAGTGCATAAATAATCTTTAAAAAATTCTGTCTTGCCCGTCGAATTTTCAGTTCGTACTGAAGTTGTGCATGCTTGCCGCGTTGTAAAACTGCAGCTGCGTTCCCCTCCCGACGTAAATACACACGCACCTTTGTCTGACGCATGCGCAATTAAAATACATTGCACCTCATCAGTAATATCTTGTTTAAAATTTGTTTCAAGTCCATAAATTCTAGAAAGTCGTTTACAGCGTGTCAGTGTCACAAAACTTGCCTGATCTCCTAATACACAACAGCCAAGAGAACATTGTTGCACATTACATGTTTCGTCGCTAAGCCAACTCCCGCTAGAAAGTTCACACACTTTTTGTGGTGTGTTTTTCATGCATAATCCCTCGTCGCTGTCAACACAACAGCCCAATTTACAAAAACTTGTTGCATCACACGACGTCGGTGTCATCCGATAATTATTGTCGCATGCTGATGCCTGCGTATTCTGGCACCATGCGCCTGATTCTGTTCGCTCACAGCAGACATTTGTCGTCGCAGATTCTTGCGCAGAAATGATATTCGTAAAAATACCGATGATAAATACGATCATTAAAACTAAAAATAGTTGTTTCATGTTCGATTTTCATTTCGAGATTTAATTTTTCCAACAATAAAACCAATGAGAGCGCCAACTATTGCACCTATCAAAAAATATGAAGAAATACTAAAAATAAATGAAGGAAAAAATTCAATAAATCCGTCGATTCCAAAAATAAAACGACCAGGAGTGAATATGAAATAAATAAATGCAAAGGGATTTTGATATAAAAGAATGTAACCTCCTATTAAGATGTATGCGAATACACTGATTAATCCAAATATCATACCAAATTTTCTCCATTCAGAACCCTCTTTAAAATCTTTGAAGAAAATTTGAAATATTAATCCAATTAACATACCCGAAATAAAAAACGTTCCTATACTTAAAAAAGATAAAGCATAATCGATAATTTTAGCATCATCTTTTCCTAATAAATAAGTAGTCTTACTTATGATAGCAAAAAAAGATAAAAATATCCCAATCACTCCTCCCTTCACCCAACTCGGCCATTCACTCCATCCCATCTTTTATTTTCCACCTCTCTGTAATATCATCTTATTAAAAATATGAATCACGTCGGGAGTGGGAATCGAACCCACGCACCCCAAAGGGTATCTGGTATCAACAGATTGCGTTGACCATTCCGCCATCCCGACGTGATCTTTATAAAAATTAATAGAAACATTTAAATATTTCTTATAGCTAATAATACTATCTGGTATCAACCGAGCGCTTTCCATTCCGTTCGAATCCCGTTTTCTTTTTTTTATTGCAATATAGTCAACGACATTTCTATTTGACCGTTTTGTTGTTGACTTATTAGGAAAAGCAGAAATTTTTGGCAAAAAATTTATGTCTTTTACTATACTATTTTTTTTCATCTCTTTTTTATTTTTTTGGTTCATATTTTATTCTCCCTATTCATAAAATAATTAGCAATAAAAGTTATTAATAATAGAAGTAATGGGTATCCTATGAGTACCATTATTGAATTTAGAATCATAGCTTGTTTAGGACATGTACTATAACATTTACTTGGATTAAAAGCAACTATTAAATACAGTAGTGAAAGTAAGGTAGTAGGAATTAATTTTACGATTATTGCCTTATATGAATCTATATAAGCTATTATCCCTAAAAGCAGACCAATTAATATAAAAATAATAAAAATATAAGTTTCTTGTATTATACCTAAACCAATAAAAACAAACGCTAAAATTCCTTCAAATTCAGAGAGTAAACTCAGATTAAATATCTCGTTAATACTAAAAATAGCTAAACCAAATGCAATTAAATAATAAATCATAATAAAAATTAAATTTATTTTATCTTTCCACCCCATTTTTATTCTTCACCCCTCATAGTATTATTGTCGCCTCTTCCCAACGCCGAGAATCGAACTCGGTTTCGCGAGGCGACAGTTCGCCGCATTGCCATTATGCTACGTTGGGAATATGAATAGTAAGTTTTATATAGATAATTATATTTACTAATATCGACAGTTCGCTGCATAGCACTTGTGCTATGTTTTTCTTTTTTTCTTTTTATAATAAATATTTCTTTCACCATTCTTTTATTCCTTTTTCCATCTTACTTAAACCTCAATCCATCCCGGAGGAATCGGCACACTTTTTATTGCAAAATAAAATGCTTCACCACTTTCTCGTTTGGTAATAATATATATTTTTGTTTCTTCGCCTTGTTTTATTTTTTCAATTTTCAAATCCTGATGCGTGTACATTAATCGCGTAATATCACTGTCTCCATAGGTCGTTTCGCTATTTGCAATCTCGCTGGAGACAGCAACCAAATCATATAACGACGAACTTACACTTGTTTTAATAGTTTTATATGAATCACGCGCATCTTTTTTTTCAATAATTAAATTTAAATCAATTTCACTATTTAATTCTCCAGGCGCTAGTGATACATTCACACTTGGCTTTTTATAACTCACAATGTTTCCTTCTTGTTCCAGCGTTTTTTTTACATTCTCTAAACACGTTTCTACTTTTGGCTGCATAAATCCTGCAAGCGAGTGCTCAATACTTTTTTTTAAGAGTGGTTCTTGCATGACACATTGCGTAAAAGAATCTTCAGTGTAACAAATATATCCTATTTTTTTATCTTGATACAAATAATATAGCGTCGGAGAAACGCTTCCTCCCTGCGCCTCAACTAAACTAATTCCTTGCTTAAGCGCATCCTGCATGCAGGTTTGCAAACTTGCAACTGGATTTTTTCCTAAAATAAAGTCTGCTAAGTTTGTCGTGCGAAAAAATAAAAGAAACACAACAACAAGCAGTGCAATTCCCAATATGATGAAGAGTGTGATCTGTCCTCTTTTTTTCCAGTCAAAAAAAAACAATTTCTCCTCGTAAAAAGTTAGTCTCCTCATTTTTATTTTTATAGTCAAAGTTGTTTATAAATTTAATTAACTGGCCTCAATTGCATAATGTTTCCTTTATTGTTATATTGGTCTTTGCATTGCACATAATATGTTTGTAATGCCCATCCGCCCAAATGTTCAAAACCATCTCCAGACATTTTCGTCGCATTTTCAAAAATAAATTGGCGATTAAATGAATAGCGACATTCCGCTTTCTCACTGGTTTTAATTGTTAAGCCAGAATCATAATATGCTCTGCTTATTTTTGGACCAAAAACATCGACGGCAATAGTGAATCGGGTGATATTCTCAGCGCGATTGCCTGCTATATCTTCACAAGACACATTAATACTATATCCTCCCTGTGGCAAATTCAAATTATATTCGTGAATAGTTGAGCTGTTTCCATTATAGCGAAATGAATCGCTAAATCCATTTCCAACCCAAGCGCAGAATGCAGCGCCATTCACGCCGCCGATAGTTTTTGCCTTAAGTTTCACGCTCGCCCTTTCAACGCCTGTTGTAATTGTCGAACTGTCTTTTGGTAAAAGTTCTTGGATGGCAAGCATTGATTTTGATGAAAAAATACTATACAAAAAACTTTCGCTCATGGTGTTTTTATTTTCAGATGTGTCTTGACATTTTATAAAAAATTTAGTCGTATTTTGCAAACCACTTAAGGTAGTCAAACATTTCCATCCATATTGCGTAAACACTGCAGGGTCAATTTCACACGTTAAATTTTGCGGCATCAAATCAAACGTTTCATCACGCGTACTCCATTTGCACTGCGACGGCTCATTCACATATAGTGTTATTTCTTTTGTTTCAGTGCCAAACGCAATATTCGTTCCGCTCAATGGTTGCACAAGCGTCACACGCGGCGGCGTCAAATCAGGTCCTGGTTTTATGCACGTGTGAATATGATATGGATCAGGATTAATTTTGCCACTTGCAGTTTTACATTTAACATACAAATCCCACTGTCCAAGCGCCTCTATTTGTGCAGCGCTTAAATTATACACATTTTTAAATGCTTCAGGATTTGGAAAAAAAAGTTTAGTGACATGCGCCGGTAAAATATAATTTCCTTTCACGCCAAATAATTCACTCATTTCACTAAAATCAGCCCGAGAATTATTTCCAATCCGACACCTTGCAAATGGATCGACTTTGATGCCAAACTCTACTGTAGTATACGGCTCAATGCATTCCTTGCTTGTCGCATTCACTATAGCAAATCCTTTGTCAGTGACGTCGGTGTATGCATATCCCGTCGACAAAACACTTTCAAACGGCGTAATGCGCGGCAGAGTTTCATTCGCGGGCTTGCTCACACAAATTGCATGGCTTGTTCCTGCGTTTGCTAATTGACACAAACTTCCTAAACTTTCACAGCGATATTCAGTGCACGGAACATCAAGTTGATTGCAGCGATTGCATGCGTCGCCGCCATCAGGCGCTTGCCAGGGCATGCAAGTAAAATCAATATCAACTTTTTTTATCCAGCTCAATGCAAATAAAAATCCAATTAATGAAGCAATCATTGTAATAATAATACTTTGCGTTATAACATATGCAATTAATCCGGCAACCATCGAAAAAATCATGGACATATCTTTTTTTTCTTTTTGCTCGCCCGGTTGTATCTGAGCGCTCACTGCTGCACCAATACTTGCAACTGCGCCGCTATATCCTGCCAAACCAATATTTCCCGTAGATATGCTTGCAAGATTCTCAAAAACACCACTATCATTTTTCGATGTTAGAAGTTTTAATAAAAGCGGAGAGCCGTAGGCGCCTGATGCCGCCTGCAATTCTTTTTCAAATGCACTTATATTTGTTTTTTCGCTCCCAACTTCAGGCAATAATTCTGGTTGCAATGTTTGAAAAAATGTCATTGTACCGGGTGCTGCTTTTTGGCCGGCCTTTTTTTGTGCAAGTGCAGCAAATGCATTGAGTTGCGCAACGCTTAATCGAGGCGGACCTTTTCCACCTTTCACAGCAATCGTGTATCCTTCATCAGTTGTCACGCCCGCATAATTTGCCTTTGCGCCGCAATCACCTAAAGAAGTGCAAAAATCATTCATCTCTGTTGTGAAACTTGCGGTGTGACACTGGCAATTATCAATGCACACGCATCCAAAAATACCGCACTTCCAAATTTCAGTGCAGCGTTGTGTCGCGCTGCTGCAAATGCCGTCCGAAGAACTTGCCTGATAATAATTTTGATTCAATTCTCCGTTTTCTGATATCATGTTTTCAACAGCGATGTCAAAACCTGGCGGATACGACGGCAAGCATACATTAAAATTAAAACTACCGCCCATGTTTATATTCTTAAATCGACAGTCAGGATTTTTCGTGCATTTATTTTTTAACGCGTCGTCTTTTTCTCTATTATAATTCATACAACTTCTCCATTGATTGACTCTGCAAGCCGCCTGTGAAAATGTTTTTCCGCCTTCAAGCGTGCTGTCTTCTTGGACGCAAATTTCGTTTCTAAAATCCGCGCACGGGCCTAGTCGTTCACTGCCAAAATAACAAACATGTTTTATATGTCGGCTTCCAACAACATCTTTTCCGTTCCCAATAGTGCCATCGTAACTGCACCAGCTTTCACCGTTTTTTCGATCAGCAGATCCATCACCGTTTGTATCACAATCAATATTTTTACAGATTGCCTCATTATTTTTTGTACCACAATAAGTGCCGCCAAATAAATTGCAATCTTGCTTTAAGCTTTCTTTATTGCCGCATGAATCAAACCAATATACATCTTCTTTTCCATCAATACATGCAGTGTGATCCTTAGCTTTGCAGGTTGTATTCAGCGCAGGATCAGAACAAAATTTTCCGTCACGATTAAAATTAACTTCGCTGCCAGTGCGCGAAACACATTCCTGTAATGTTGTATAGACACATTTTTTTTCTGCTGACGACGTAAAAATACATGCCCCTTCTTTGTCTTTCTCAACAGAAAAAAGGCATTTGAGTTCACTGTCGCTTGACTCGTCATATCTCCATTCTGTTTTGACTTCGTTATGCTCGCTGTTTCCTTCAAATTTACAGTTTTGTTCTGTGGTCCATTTCGCTTGATTGCCTAAAACACAGCATCCTTTTTTGCATGCTGCAACATTGCAAGATGCGCCTTGCGCAAACGTTCCATTTATTTTTTCACAATCCCGTTTTGAGCTTGCCTGACTGCATAAACCGGTGTTACTGCTAATACAACAACCAACAGTGCAAAAGCTTGTGTCTTCACATCGACCAGGAACAACTGCAAAGTTTCGGTTGCATTGATCTGCAGAACTCATTTGACAACTTTGTCCGTTTATTGTTTCTTCACAACAAACGTTTCCGCTTGCCTGCGCATCAACAATTCCAACACCGTTGCTTACTCCATAAATTCCATCAGTAATTTCATAAAAAATATAAGAAACTGCAAATAAACTTCCCACTAATAAAAATATTTCAAGATAACTGATTATTGCTCTTTTGTTCATAATCTCTTTTGTATTAATTTTTATATTCATATTAATATCCTGGCGGTAATGGACAGCTTCGCACTGCAAATGTCAATGATTCGCCTGTCGCAACCTCCTGTATTGTGTAAACGGTATTTCCCTCACTCGTAATAAATTGACTAATATCATACGACGGATGTAAAATCATATAACCAAGTTCATCAAAATGACAATACAAACTCTCTTGATTTGTTATTTCAGTCGCTATAACTGCTAAGTCATAGAGCGGATGAATAACGATAACATTAAAATCATCAATGCTAGTCACACTCTCTCCTTTTTGCACACTCACTTTTTTTGAAATATGAACTGCAATTTGTTTTGACTGCAATACAGTTTCAACGCCAAGTTTTGAACTCTCAATAGTATATTCGCGTGCAAGATTTTTTTCTAAGTTTAGAAAACACGTTGCAACACGTGGTTGGATGTATCGCGTAATCTCTTCTTGCAGATGTTCAATCAAAAGCGGTCGTTGTGTAAGACACGGTTGATAAAAACTAGAAGTATAACATAAAAATGTCACATCAGTATTATTATAAAAAAGTGATCCTTTCGGAGTTATATCTCCCCCTTGCGGAGCTAATAATGCAATAGCTTCTTCAACAGCTTCGCGCGTGCATGATTCAATAAACGCCGGCGGATTATTTTCTGGCAATACATTAATTTGAGGTTTGCGAACGACTAAAAACAACAGTGCAATACCGACAACAAAAATAAGTCCTAAGATAATAAAAATCGTAATTTGTGCTTTCCTATTCATTTTATTGCTCCAAATGGGTTTAATACCCCGTTGCTTGCAACGATTTTCGTCGTCGTCCATTTGGAGGCTTAAAAAATACCCCGCAGCTTGCGAGCAATTTAATTTTGACAATAAATAAAAAATAATAAAATGAAATTGCGAGTGCGAAGTGAGCGCAAGCGTTCGATGGGATTTTTTATTATTTTTCATTTGAGCATCCATAAATTTACCCCCACTTTTTTTATCCGCACTATTTTATTCTCTATAGTCAACTCAAGTAAATATTTTTCGGCAGTGTTCCAGCTAACACCAAGAAATTTCGCAAGTTCAGAGCTTGTTATCACCATCTTTTCCCCAAGAAGCTTGAGGATCTTTTTCTGCAGTTGTTCATTCATACTAATATTCCTTCTAACTAACAGTATAATACTTGTAGTAGTATTGTTATTGATAATACTATGAATATTCATACTTATAAATGTTTTGCAGAAATTTTTTAAGAATTATTTGTGGTATTTTTTCTGAGTAAAGATAAAATTATATGATTATAATCAAAGACATTTATACTTCCCCGTTTTGTCTTTGACTTATTAGGAAAAGACGTACAAATATGGGGAAAAATTTACGTCTTTTACTATATCTAAAAGTTATACGTGCTGATATTCTGCAAGTATTTCCGCATCAGTCAAAGCATAATTCCACACTTTCACTTCATCAAGCAAGCCA
>CAYIPM010000001.1:0-34788 GCA_964365195.1 Candidatus Woesearchaeota archaeon | reverse complement strand
TTCAGGTGGGTGGTGGGCGGAAGGTGGCGGGGCAAAAGTCTGTGCGGAGATACTGTGTCAAGATAAAAATAATATGCTTTTCTAAATTATGAACAGCTGCATCCAGAACAAGTTTTTCCTGCAGGACAGTCACCGTCACTACCGCATTCTTGACAGGTAGTTTGAAAAGGGTTGTCCTGAGGGCATGATTCACTTGCTCCCACACAAACTTCGCCGGAATCGCACGCATTATCAATATCAGATCCATCTTCTGTATTTCTGCAGTTAATAGGAGGTCTATCTGGACCAAATCCAAGATTATTCAAAACTTTTTGTAAAAAAAAAGGGGAGGTTATAAAAAAAAGAAACACTGCCTTCAACATCCTCGTCTCCACTTTTCAAAACACTATTCACAAAAACAATTTTAACAATAAACAAAACAGCTAAAACAAACAACACAATCAAAGCAATATTCAAAAGATAATTTCTTTTTGTTTTTTTAACAACAGAATTTTTCCTAAGACCTTTTTTATTTTTCTTAGACACCATCTTTTCAACTAGCATAAAATTCGGTAACTATATAAATATTCCTCTTTACTCTAAAGAATGGGAACCGCCTTGCTCAAAATTAAAATTATGCCGGAATCGCCGCAAACAAATCTTGCAAACATAGAAGAAGATGCAAAAAAGATAATCCAAAAAGAAAAGGGACGGCAAGCCCGTTTTGAACAAGAGCCGATCGCCTTTGGTCTTACTGCAGTCATTGCAACCTTTGCCATCGACGAATCACTTCCCACAGACATTTTTGAAAATAGTTTAAAAAAAATAAAACATGTTAATTCTGCGGAAATTATAGATTTTCGTCGGGCGTTTGGATGATGTTCAGATATTTTCTTGAGAATATTTTTTGAGAATATCCTCGCCATGTAAGGTTAACTTACAAGTTTTATTTTCAAATTGGGTTTAATACCCCGCGGCTTGTGAGTTATTTCGTTTTAGTAAAATTAAAAAATAAAAAACGAGATAACGATAGAGAGCAGTTTCATTTTAGCAAATAAATAAAAATAAGAAAATGAAACTGCGAGTTGCGTTGTCAATTTGAAAATAAGAAATTGTCGGCGCGCAGCAAAAATTTTGCGGCAAATACCGTCAGTTTGCTGTCCCAGATAGCAAAATTTTAGACAATTTCTTTATCATATGCTTCAAGGGCATCAAAATCTTCTTTATATTTTTTCAATATTTTTTTAATGTGCTTATAGTCAACGACATTTATATTTCCTCGTTTTGTCGTTGGCTTATTAGGGAAAGACGCGATTCTTTCACTATAGAGGACTTTGAATAACTCACATTTCCGAAGGAAATCGCGTCAAAGTCCTTCTTATAGCCAACGACATTAATTTTTTTCGTTTGTCGTTGGCTTATTAGAAAAAGACGTAAGTCTTTTTCTATAGAGAGTTTTGAAATTGAGGTTTTTCAAAACTCTCTATATTTGATAATAGCATATATAATGTAAAATAAAATTATTAATATATTTTCCTTTATGTTCTGTCCGGAGCTAGGGTTATATTGGTAAAAATAACAAATTTTTATCGAATTTATTTCGTGAAACCAGAAAAATCTTTGATTTTTTGCGCACGGAAAATATTTTATTTTCCGTGATTTGCAAATTATAATTGTTCGGACGAAGTCCGATACAAAGCATTCCTCTACAAATATTTATAACTTCCCCCCTCTTTTTTTATTCATGGCATTCACTAAAGTTCAGGCTGAAGAAATAAAAAAACAGCTTTTTCTGGAAATAAAAAAAATGCCCAATGCTGATCATGAACAAATCGAGCAGTATATTGCGTCTCTTGACGAAAAACAGCTCGAAGAATTTCTGAAAACAAATAATATACAATTGGCTGACTCAATGCAAGATAATTCCCCTTCGGAAAAAGAACCATTTATTTTTCAGGCAATTGTGGAAAATAAACTTAATTCCTATAAAATTGCGGAAAATGAAATGGCAATTGCAATTCTTGAAATAAATCCTCTTGCACCTGCGCATACGCTCGTTATTCCAAAAGAAAAATACGACATTGAAAAAATTCCAAAAAAAGCATTCTCACTTGCGCAAAAAATCGCAAAAAAGATTAAAATAAAATTAAAACCACTCGAGGTCAAAATTGAAACATTTCAGTTGCAAGGATATGCAGCACTTAATGTTATTCCACTCTATAAAAATAAACCGCTCAAAAAAGAAAAAGAAAAAGAAGAGAACTTACAAAAAATGCAAATGCTGTTGGAAATAAAAAAAGAAGAAAAAATAATAAAAAAAAGAGCTTCCTCAAAAGAAAAAGAAATAAAACCGCGAGCGCCGAAGTTTTATTGAAAATCATTCAAAAAATCTACATCCATCCAAATCTTGCGCCAAAATAAATAAGACCTATAAATCCTAGTAGAAATCCCGGAGTAAATGGTATTCCCTGTTTGATTAAAATTTTCCGTCGGTATTTTTCCCTAATTAAAGATAATTCTCGTTTTGTGACACCTTCCCAGGTTGCGCGTATTTTTTTTCCGTTCACAAAAATATCTTCATAAAGCCATTCTCCTTCAGTCAATGCTGCCACAGAAACTGCCCGTACAAGACAGCTTTCTTCTACCGCTTTTGCAAAAACAAATAAAACAGGAAAAAACAAAAAAACAATTCCAAAAATAAGTGCTACAAAAAAATAAAATGAAAAGCCGATGCAAATTGCAAAGAAAACAAAGCTATACAGAAAAAAATAGCGATACATCTTTGCTTGTTTTACAAATTCCCGCATAAATGCTCGTCGATGAAAGCCCGCCAGCACTAAAGACCAGATAAAGACATACAAGGAGCCGCCAAATAAAAAAAGAACAATGAATGCGCCAAAAATTTTCGCATTCACCATCCAATCAAAACTTAAAGGTAAGATTATTCCGAGCGCAATAAGTAATTTTGCATCTCCACCTGCAAAAATCCGACTGTAGTAAAAAACATTTCCTACAATGACAAAAATAAATAATCCTAATAAACCGTTGATAAAAAACCACGGCTCGCTATTCAAAACACTGACTGCCAATCGATACGCAAGGACAATGCCAATAAGCGAAAAATTCCAAATATTGTCAACTTCGCGTCGTCGTAAATCTTGTAAAATTGCTCCAATTATCCAAATAAAACCAGCCGCAATTAAAAAAAAGGATTCATTCGAAATCATCGTGCCTACCTGCATGACACCTTCGAGCAGCTAAAATCATAAAGTATTGATAAATTCTGGCATGTCGGAGATGGCTTGATTTGTTTTTCATTGACGATGACAGTTCGCAATAAAGTACAATAATCATACTGCTGTTCTTGTAAACAAGCGCGTTCACATGAATCTAAAACCTGCTGCACATTATCGCGCCCGCCAAGAAATCCTTTAATATCTCCCCAAAATGCATCCCATCCATAACTAAAGCCAAAAATAAGAACACCTAATACTAAAACTCCTAAAATAAGAGCGACAAGTGTGCTCATTGCCAATTCAAATCCTTTTGTATTCATGCCCCTTTTCATATTCAATAAAACAATTAATAATTTATAAAACTACCCTCCGGCGCGCGAAGATTCTGCCGTGTGCGGCTTATGATGATACCGTCGCAGCATGATTTCCTCGAGAATATTAAATTTTTTATTAAACTTTTTTTCTGTGCGATGTTTTAATATAAACCATAAACAAAAAAGATCAACGCACAATAATAAAATCCAAAATCCGCTCATGCCAAAAATAAATCCCATGATCTCTTCGGCTACAACAGCACCTGTCAACTGAAATCTAAATGAGGCAAAAAATAAAACAAATGAAATAAAAAGTATCGGCAATAAAAATGCGACTGGCTTTGCTCGATACGTATATGCATTAAATAAACGTTTTTCTCCAGGTGTCAAACCCTGGTAATATCGAGTTTGTTTGTAAGAAAGTTTTGTGCCAAAAGTCTGTGCAACACGCTGTTCAACCCGAATCATCCGCTCAATAAAATCATTTGACAAAAATTCTTTTTTTTCTGTTTTTGTCATCGTATGATATTCAGGATTATCAATTCGCTCGCTCGTTTTTTTCTTTGTAAAATAATTAAACAATGATTCAAACATGGTTTCCCCTCAATAGTATTAGTTTCATTTTTTAAGTCTTTCTAAATCCTCCTGCAGAAGCGGCAATTGCCGGTCAATGTCGCGGATAAGTTCTCCAAATTTTCGCACGCGGATGGTATAAATGCTTTCAGAAAGCGTGCCATCGGTAAAATATTCCTGTTGTGTATGTGCAATTAATTTCTTGATTGTTTTCTTGCGAATGTCTAGATTTGTGATTTTTTTCTGAATATACCAGCGCGCAAACGGTTTCTTATAGAGGTAAAATAAAATAATGCCCGCAACAACAAGCGCAATCAAAAAATATTTGTGCTCAAAAATAAAATCGCCGATAGTCCGCGTTGTCGTTTTGTAAAAAAGATTGAGTGCAGTGTTGCTGGATTTTACCGTGATAATTTCTTCATACGCTCTATCAATTAAATCGCCGACACGCTCATACCGTTCACTCACAATTTCATAGCGAATCTGTTCAATCATTGTAGTAACGCTGCCGGTACTAACGCCCTCTTCAAACGATTCATTATAAAATCGCTGAAGAGCTGTAAATTCATCTCGTGCCTTAAAAGCATTTTCCTGCAATTGTGCTATTTCCCTGCAGTACGGTAAAATAATAGAAAAATCAGTTTTTGATTTTCTGCTTTTCAAAATGGTTTGCGCTAAGTACAGTTGTTCCATTTCCTTCAAAGTATCATTAACACGTTGCGTCGAGAAATGTGCCATAGATAACTCCTCAAAAATCGCTCGCGATGTGTTCAGGCAGTGTGTTGCTTGCTCTTCAACACTTGTATTTTTTTCTTCGGCAGCGCTGACAAAAGAAAAAGCATACAATAAAAATACGCTGCTACAAAAAACAAAAAAAAGCCGCTTGCTATTCACGCAATTCATAATCCAAACCTCGCTAAGATTTTTTTAATAAATTTATTTTCTTCCAGCGCTTCAGAGGCGTCCAGTGTCGCAATGTGTTCTTCAACTTCAGACAAGCGGGAAGAATACGATTTCAGCATATTTTCATACACGCGCGTTTCAAGGCTTCCTTCTTTAAGATAATCACTCTGCGCTTTCTTAATCATCTCAATAAGCCGCTTTCGTTCTTCAAACAGCGCTTTTTTTCTGCCGCCTATTTTAAACAAGCTCGCAAGTTGTGTCTCAATTCTAATTTTATCCTCGATAGTCTCCCGTAATTTTAATTCATAATGATTCATCGCGAGATCATATTCTTCCATTGACATTTTATTATTCTGGAAACATTCAATCTGCACCGCGCGCATCAGACCAAGCAATAATTTTTCTTCTTCTCTTAAATATTTTAATTTGGATTTATAGATATGCAGTCGCACTGCAAAAGAAGAGCCAAATCCAATTAATAAAGCTAAAAGAAAACCTGCGGCAGATTTTCCCGGATTATTTTTGATGGCATACAAAACATTAAATTCTCCTTTTGTTTCAAGGGCATAGCTTAATTGCGCTTCTTTAAGCTGCTTAATCGCGAGGATATAATCACCGCGGCTATACGCTGCCTGAGCAACATAAAATAATTTTTTAGTTTCACTTACATCAATTCCCTGTTTTTCTGCCTGTTGTATCTTTTCATTAAGATCGGTGATAATTTTTAAAGAAGCAAATGCAGCGTCGTGAATTTCCTTGAGTTGTTCATAATGATTCTTCATCTCTAAAAAATTAACTGCGGCATGAGTTTCTTCTATTGCAGAAAATAATGCATCTGCTTTATCAACAATCATGCCTGCTTTTTTCATTTCATCAACTAATTTTTCAGCATTCCTTAAAAACTCGTCGGCTTCATCGCGCGACATTTCAATTACATAAAGAGTCACAAATTTGCGTTCAGAAAACTGCGTGCGGCTGCCGTTAAAAACTAAATCACCGCTAATAAAAAATGTCAATGTATAGGTGCCTGCAACAAAATAATCCGGCGCAGTGATTTTGACCCGAACATCACGCGAGCTGCCCGATGCAATAAAGTCAAGATGATCAGGAATTATTTGTATGTACTGCGCATTAAGCCCGCTCACACTGATAACAATGTTTTCTTTTGAGCTAGTAAGTTTATTAGTGATGGGTAAAATAAATTCCTGATTTTTTCCACGCAATAATTCAAAAGTTGCTTCTGATTTTTCCTCTTTTTTCGTAGAGCTGCCCCCTCCGCCGCCGCTGCCCGAAGACGAGCTCGACGATGAACCCGCAGCAGAGCAATCAGGATCCTGCGTGCTGCCGCAATCCGTAACACAAACAGAATCACTCGTGGCATAGCAAAGGAAAGTAATATTCATTTGCTGCGTTAATAATGTATTATTCAACGCATCTTTAATTGCTCCGCCAGTGATATTATATCCCTGTGCATACAAATAAAATGTTTTAACACCATCAGTCATCGACGCAAGACTACTAAAACTCACATTCACATTATTATAAATTAAACTGTTATTGGTCATATTAACTAAACTCACTTCAAGCTCGCCGGATAAATTGGTAAAGCCACTAGGAACACTCCAATTAAAACTAACGTTATACGCGCTATTAGTTACATTTGCCGTCAGTGTTCCCATTAAATTTCGAATGTATCCTTGCAAGCTGAAATTATTGCCTGATTGTAAATCAATCGATGTCGGTGCTGCAGCTATTTTCTGATATAAATACGGCCCTGCCTGATTTGAAACAAGAGTCAATGTTGTATTAATTTCAGTCATATTGGATCGTGAGCGAAATTCATCAACAGTAATGTTAACACTTTCTTCTTTAATTTCTGATAAAAAGCTTGCATTCACCACAATGCTCGTATTTTGTTTTGCAGACAGCGTGATAGTATTCGACGGTTTCACATAATCTTGATTAAAATAAATTCTTCCTTCTGCCAAATTATAATTCAAACGAAAATCAAGCGAACAATTTGCAGTTACAAACGCTGAATCTCCCGTATTATTAATGGAAATATTTCCGACGCGTTTATTTTCGTCCCAGCCGGCAATAGCGCCTAAATCCGCCGTTGCGGCCCAGGTGCAATCATACGAGCTATTCAAAGTATAATTAAGGGAAAAATTAGAATCACCTAAGGTGTCATTCGCAAAAATTCGAAACGTAACATTAGTATCATACGCAGGTGTGGTAAAACTTGTATTCACCATCGTGTACACTCCCTTTGCAGTTATATTCACCATTGTCACATTTGTCCAGATCTGGCTCATATTTTTCCATTGTAAAATCGCCGTATCAAAATTACTATCAACATCAGTTACATTAACTGTCACCACAATTATCGTCGATGGATCAACTCCCTCACTATCATTAGCAACATAACCCACACTGATAAATTCTGGCTTAGAATTGCCAAACACCGTGCGCAATCCAGAATTATTTATGGTGTTTGCTCTATCTGTCGCGCTCATATTATAATTATAACTTTGCCGCAATCCCAATACAAGCCCGCTTTGATTAAGAGCAACATTCCAATAGCTCATGTTATCTGAACGCAAATTCACCGTGAAATTTCCAGCCGTCGAAGAATTCACCATCTGCAAGTACGTGTCATTCACGCCGCCGTTTGCCGAAACCAATTTTTTCAAGCGAGATTGATAGAGTTGTTTGATTTCTTCTCGTGAAAGACTTCTGTTCCAAACACCAACTTCATCGATAGAGCCGTTGAAAGAACTACTATCTACTAAACTATAATATGTTCCCACGATAAAACTAGATCCTGAAAAATTAACAGGAGTAGAATATATAGTAGTATTATCAATGACTCCTTGAAGAAATAAAGAAGCAACACTGCCATCATAGGTTAATACAACATGATACCACTGATTCTGTGTCACCGTCGTATTTGATCTCATAACTACACTTAAATCATTGAGAGTTGCAATTACTTTATTTGATTGTCTAAAAAGTGAAACACTTCTATCTTGATTTGCTGGACGAAACCACACTAATCCTTTATTTTCATTATTAACACTTTCATAATACCACAAACTTATTGAAAAATTTGTTGAGCCATTTCCTAAAAGTAGCCCCACTCCAGTCGATGCATTCAATGAATCATTCAAGTCATGAAACGTCATGCAATTGCCATATTTACAGAAGGTAGTATTTATAACAGGTTTATTAGTTCCAGCTCGAATCAGTGTCCCATTATTACTATTCCCGCTCCACACTGCAACAGAATTCCCGTCGCTGTCCGCGCGGCGGACCAGCACAATATCATTCTTCACATCAACATCATATATTTTTCCTGAATAAGGAATTTTTTCAATGCTCTTAACTAAAACAGGATTATTTTCTGAATCCAAGAAATAAATTTCTTCGCCATTTTCAAAGTCATTGTAAACATCTGGTATCGGTTGTAGTGAGAAAGATTTATATAATTCATTCTTATTGCAATAATCGGATGAAAATTGCTTTTTCAGTGAATGGTGTTCCGATAAGACTGACTGAAAAACAATTGAAACATATGTACAATAATCATCCTGAGATGAAAAGCCAAGAGGATAATATTTTGGAAACGCTAAACAATCCTTATATTGTTCAACAAGGAGATGTAGGTTCTCTTCTTGCGATAAAAAAGTTTGACAAGACTCCTGTAACAAACAACAAGCATCTAAATGTTGCATACAAAGAGCTGTCTCAGACAGACGGTTTTGTCCTAACTGCTTTTTATTCAAGTAAGTTAAAAAATAGAAAGATACTATGGAAGAATTAATAGGAAAATCAGACAAATCATCATGGGAATATGATGAAGAAGCAGACGTGTTATACATCTCATTTGGAAAACCTGAAAAAGCTATAAGCGTAGACTTAGGTTCTGGCATAATAGCAAGACAATCGGAATCTGGAAAACTAATTGGATTCACTATTTTAGGATTGAAAGGAATATTATTATCAAAATCACTAAAATAAACCCTATGCTTCTCGCTCACTACTAAATTACTTTCCTCACCATTCGCATCTTCCATCACAATTTCGTACATCTCTTTATCTTCATCAAATTCCTGCCTTTCCGTCGGCACTTGCCATTCTTTCTCGCCCGTCGAAGAATCAAGCGTCATAACTTTTTCATCGCCGCTCAATTCATTAAAATATTTCCATGATTTGATATAACATTTATTTTCAGAATTTTTTAAATTATCGAGAGTAGGGGATTCGCTCCAGCCGGGAATCGAACCCGGATACCCGTGAAGGTTCGGTTTATTAGACCTGCGCATTACCACTGATGCTACTGGATCATCCCCTACAGCAGTTTTATCAAAAGAAAAGTTTAAATACTTATTCTCATTGTTAGATACATAACCCGTGAAGTTATGCGTTACCATTGATGCTGCATTTGTAGCTTTTTCTTTTTCATTATTCTTTAATTGATTTCTATCAAAATAATTTTTATCTTGTATTAAATTTTCATTTTTCTTTCCAATAATAATCTCCCCGTCATCAACATAATAATCCCCGTTCTCAATTTCTTCAAGATAATCACCGCAATTAACTTCTTCAAGTGTTAAAATCTCCGTCTCATTATCATAACAATACCCGCTAAAATCAAAAACATTTGTATCATTTTCTCCATACGTGCTTTCATTATCAAAATTATATAACAAGACAAGTCCGCGCGAAATATTTTCTGGCGATACTAAAGAAAAATTTTCTCCATAGACAAATCGGGTATTATTCCAATACCACGAAATATTGCTTAAGTATTGTTCACTAATGGTTACATTTACTAAAAAATCGCTGTTTGCGGCGCTGCCATTTGACAGCGTCGGCGTAACAAAATCTATTTGCGGCGCGCTCGTATCAATAGTCGTCGTAAAATTCGACGTAGTAAATATATTTCCCGCATAATCAAACAATTGATAAAACCAATTATATGCGCCGTCGAGCAATCCAAAGATAGTTCCCACAAGGGCACTCGTCGTACCACTCGAAAAACTAAAAAATTGTCGATGGAAATTTCTCCACGTTGCACCACTAATAGTTCCATTATTTAATCCAACTTGATCAACAAGATTTGTACCTGTTGCCTGCTCAAAATCCCACCATGAAACAAGACCAGTATTATTTATGGAAGCATTACGCAATAATCCACTCTTATAAATTTCTGTTATCTCCGTCGAGGATAATGTTCTGTTATAAATTCTCACTTCGTCGATACTGCCATTAAAACTAAATGATGCAGGAGTATCTACAAAATTACCGATACTTAAATTTCCAGAATTATACACAATAGCTCCAGTTATCGCCGTTGATGCTTTTAACACTGAATCAACGTAAATCGCAACAGAACTATCATTGACTGTTCCAACAACATGATGCCATGTATTTCCATTCGTCGCTGTTCCCGAAATCGCATTTCTAAAATGTGATGATCCTGTTCCATTGCGTACATAAAATTGAACATTATCGTCAGCAACATCGATAGCATATGATGAAGCACCCCCATCATAATGTTTACTCAAAACATAACGAGTATTTGTTGTATGTCTAATCCAAACACTAACTGTCAAATTTTTTGTGGGCTCAAGCGTTTCATTGCGCGTAATATTAATAACATCATCCACACCATCAAACTCCAACCACGAATTATTCGCGGAAGGATACACATACAGCGTCGCATTCTTTAGTCCCAAATTATCCGTCAGGTTCGCAGAAAAGTTCTGCGATCCATTAGTCACAAAAGATGCATTAACAGGAGTAAGCAGCGTCGCATTCGGCGCTTCTGTATCACTCGTTATCGTTCGCACATCAGTCATATTTGCATTCCCCCCATTATCTTTAGAATACGCATAATAGGTGTATGTTCCATTATCAAGCCCGCTCGACGTATTCTTTGATTGATTTACCGTTAAGTACCATTGCGTTTGATTGAATTTATAGAGATTGGAAGCGTACAATTCGTACACCTCAGAAGCGGATAAAGTTCTGTTCCAAACGTACACTTCATCAATGGATGCATTTAGATATGTGTTGGCACCCCCGGTAGTATGCCTTCTTCCGATAACAACATGTGCGGTGCTACTATTAAAATTAAGGACAGATAATGTGGTATTCGTTACGATCGCAATGCCGTTTCTATACAAAACATAACTGCCATTCGTATACGTTGCTGCAATATGAATCCAATCAGTCGATGTTTCTACTAATCCTGACCACGCAGTTCTGCGATAAACATTACTGCCAAACCCCCATCCAAGTCCTGTCTCATTATAGACAATGCTGTCAAAAATATTTCCGTCAAGCGTTTGAACGGTAACAAGGCCACCGCCGCCCTGCCCAAGATACGCAAGTTTCACCCACGCAGAAAGTGTTTTGTTGTTGATATTTGAAGAAACAACTGTTGAATTGATATAGTCATTGATTCCATCAAAAGTATCACAATTACCATATTTGCAATCAGTCGTATTCACCTTCACTCCATTAATAGCAGTCCCATTATTACTATTCCCACTCCACACCGCACTACCATATTCACCGTCGCTGTCAGCGCGGCGCACAAGCACAATATCATTCTTCACATCAACATCATACATCTTTCCTGAATAAGGAACTTTTTCTATAGAAGTAATTAAAACAGGAGTGTTATCTTCAGTCAAAAAATAAATGTCTTCGCCATTTTCAAAATCTTTATATACAGCAGTAATAGGCTGTAACGAAAAAGATTTATATAAGTCCTGCCTATTCATAATACAATGAGAGTCGAAATTAACCCCTATATTGTTGCAGACAGTGAAATCTGTGGAGGAACTCCAACTTTTAAGGGAACCAGAATCATGGTCTGGCAAATCCTGGAAATGTTGCGGGGAGGAATGGCTCTTAATGAAATTTTCAAGGATTATCCTTCTTTGACAAAGGCTCATATTGCTGCTGCTTTGCAATATGCCGCAGATATTCTTAAAGGAAGTGACAATGTCCAATTCCCGCTCCGTTAAATTTTTGCGAGATGAAAATGTAAAATTAAGACTTGAAAAATTCTTAAAAGAACACGGATATGACATTATTTCTAAACCAAAAGAACTTTCAAATGGATCGTTGGCAACATTCTCAAAATCAGAACAAAGAGTGCTTATCACCAATGATCGACATTTTTCAAATGCTTTAAAATTTTCAAAAGAAAAAATATTTTCAGTTGTGTGGTTAAGAATACCACAGGATAAAACCCAGCTTCTTATTACTGCATTTGAATCACTATTAAAAGAAATAAAATCATCAGAATTTGAAGGCAATCTTATTAAATTATTTCCTGATACATTCGAAATTATTCCTATACCCTCAGAAGCATAAACCCTATGCTTCTCACTCACCACTAACTCTCCTTTATTCCCCTCTTCATCAATTGTCGTAATCGAATACATCTCTCCAGTATTCTCAAATTCCTGTTTCTCTTTCGGCAATTGCCATTCTTGCTCACCAGTTTTCTGATTCAACGTCATAACTTTTTCTGTTCCGCTCAAATCATTAAAATATTTCCATTTCTCGACGTAACATGTTGGAGAATTTTCAAGTGCAGAGTCGCCCCAGTCGGGAGTCGAACCCGAAAGTCCGTTAAGACGCAGAGTATCAGTCTGCTGCATTACCAACAATGCTTCTGAGGCGTCCTCTGCATGATGATTATCAACAGAAAAGTTTATATAATTGTTTATCTCATAATTATTATAGTCCGTTAAGACATTATCTTGCATTACCAACAATGCTTTTGGGGTTACATCAAAAACCTCTTTTTCTTTTTCATTATTCTTTAATTGATCTCTATCAAAATAATTTTTATCTTGTATTAAATTTTCATTTCTTTTCCCAATAATTATATTTTCATCATCAACATAATAATTCCCATTCTCAATTTCTTCAAGATAATCTCCACAATCAACTTCTTCAAGTGTCAAAATCTCCGTCTCATTATCATAACAATATCCACTCACATCCGCAACAAGTGTATCATTCTCCCCCAACGCAGAACGATTATCAAAATTCATTAATAATACAAGCGAATCATTCATGTAAGTATAATTAGTCCCATTCCAATTATATTTTAATTCATCTAAATATTGTTCAACGATAGAAATGTTAATTGTTACAGAAACGTTAGGTGTAGTCGTTGCATTCGCAGGTGTTCGAGAATCAAAACTCACAAGAGGATACACAGTATCAATAGTCACACTAAAATTACTGCTCGTAAATATATTTCCAGCCATATCAAATAATTGATAGAACCAATTATACGTTCCCTCTAATAATCCTAGTACCGTGCCCACCAATGCGCTCGTCGTGCCCGAAGCAAAGCTGAAAAATTGTCGATGGAAATTTCTCCATGTTGATCCATTGATAGTTCCATTATTTAATCCAACTTGGTCAACAAGAATTGTGCCTGATGCTTGTTCAAAATCCCACCATGATACAAGACCCGTAGAATTTAATGTTGGATTTCGTAACAGTCCACTGCGGTAAATATCTAAAACTTCAGTTGCATTAATTGAACGATTATACACGCGAACTTCATCCATCGTACCATTCCAAAAACGTGTTGTATCTCCAAACCACGTACCTAATAATAAACTGGCAGTTGGTTGCTGAACCATAGTTCCTAAACCAGTCGAAGAATTTGTCTGAACACCATTCACATATTGGATAACATTACTATTGGAAAGTGTAATGACAAAATGATTCCATTTATTGGCAACTAAAGTGCTTGTTATATTTGATCCAGAGCCCGAACCTCCACCAGCACTACCATACCAGAAAAAATAATATTTATTGATAGTATTAAAATCTTGTTCTATTCCCCATCCTTGATTCACTGGACCACCAGCATTTTCTTTGCTGATAATTCTCGCATAATCATTTTGAGTTGCAGCAGGAAACACCCATACTGATATAGTAATATTACCACTAACATTTCCACCAGTTGTTCCCATATTAACTGAGTCATCCACTCCATCAAATTCCAACCACGAATTATTCGCGGAAGGATACACATTCAGCGTCGCATTCTTCAATCCATACGTATCAGTAAGATTCGCAGAAAAATTTTGCGAGCCATTCGTAACAAATGAATTATTCACAGGAGTCAACAATGTTGCATTGGGCGCCTCTGTATCGCTCGTTATCGTTCGCACATCAGTCATATTCGCATTCCCCCCATTATCTTTAGAATACGCATAATAAGTGTATGTTCCGTTATCAAGCCCGTTCGTTGTATTCTTTGATTGATTTACCGTTAAGTACCATTGCGTTTGATTGAATTTATACAAGTTTGAGGCGTATAATTGATAAATCTCCGTCGATGATAAAGACTTGTTCCATAATTGTACTTCGTCAATCGAGCCGTTGAAATGACCATTAACTTGAAAATTAATCCTCCCAATAGCCACAGTACGATTTGCATCACCAACAGGTCCAGTTTGTGTTGAACTATTAGATAATTGTCCATTAAGATATAAAGCCGCATAGCTACCGTTATATGTCCCTACAATATGATACCACGTATTTGTTGATAACGTTTCATTAGAGTTAAAATTCCATACATAACTTGTTCCATAACCACTCCATCGTACACGTGAATTATCATTAGTATTTAAATTGATTTCATGATTTCCTGCATTATCTGATTGATGCAAAACACGTCTACCAAATCCACCTTCAAGTGTAAAACTCGGAACAGAAATCCATGCAGACCATGTTCCTTGTGTGGAATTAAATAATAAAGTTGTATTTATCACATCATCCTTACCATCAAACGTAAATGCTCCCCCATATCTTCCAGTCGTATTCACCTTCACTCCATTCACCCCAGTCCCATTATTGCTATTTCCGCTCCAAATTCCTGTCTCTTCAGAAGCAAAAGCTTCTGAACTTGCTTTTTCAAAATGACTATCGTCTGCGTTAGTTTCTTTTCTTTTGCTTGCCTCCTCTTCCCCACTATTTATAAGATTACTAAACTCTCCAATAGAAAAACTTAAATAACCATTACTCTTATCATTTTTTATGGCAGAAATGTTACTTAAATCAGATAATTCCATAAAATTAGATTTTGAATTATTATCAAAAGCAGTAATTAGATTAATGAAACAGTCTATATTTGAAAAATTCATGCAATCAGGAACTTTATCATTAGATGACCAGGAATTCTGTGATAAAATCGATTGGTATCCTGTTGATGAATTTGAATTAAAAGAAAAATATGTAGAAAAATTAAAATCTTCTAAAAAATTATCAGGCAAATCAATGACAGTAGATGAATTTAATAAATTCTGTGACTCATTATGAAGATAGACACTTCTAAAATTGACGACATCTTGAGAAAACTCAAAAAGAAAGACTTTCCTTTGTTTTTCGCTGTACAAAAAAAGATAACTCAAATTGCTGAAATGAACATTATTGCTATCATGCATTTCAAGAATCTTAGGCATGATTTGAGTAACTTTAAAAGAGTTCAAATTGGAAGTTTTGTTCTTCTCTTTTCTGTAAAAGGTGATACTATTATTTTTGAAGATTTTGACCATCATGACAGGATTTATATCAAGAAGAGATGATTTATTTTTAAGTAATTGATTATTTATTTTAGAAGCTCCATTATTTCTCCTTACTAGAACAATATCATTCTCTACATCAACATCATACATTTTTCCTGAATATGGAATTTTTTCAATTGATGAAACGCGAACAGGATTATTTTCTGAATCCAAGAAATAAATTTCTTTACTGTTAGTAAACTCTTCATACATTTCACTAACAGGCTGCAATGAGAAGTCTTCGATAGAAAGTTTTTTATAATCAGTATTCATAGAATTTTCTATGGCTGAAATATCTATTAAAGTAGAAATACCCGAAGTATTTAAGAAAGAATTTGAACGAGCATTATCAAAAACACTCAAAGAATTTTCAAATAAACTGGAATTAACACTCGCTAAAGAGATTATATCAGAATCACAATTTACCCAAAAAGATGCTGATGAATTATCAGAAAAAGTCAAAAAATCAATGCATGATGATTTAGTCAAAAGAGGATTATTATAGATGCCCCTTACCGTTGTTCTGGATTCAAACATTTTATTTCGAATACTTATCTCACAAGGAGATATTTTAGAAATTGTATTTAATTCCCAACTTGATTTATTGGCACCTTTGAAACTTAAAGAAGAATTTGAAAGACATAAGAAAGAATTACTGTCTAAAACAAAACTATCTGAAAAAAGATTTGATACATTTGTACAACTCATTTTTAAAAGAATAACATTTGTTCCTTTAGAAGAATATAAAGTTTCATTACCAAAGGCAAAACAATTATTAAAAAACCATTCAAAAGATGAAGAGTTTATTGCATTGTGTGTATCCAAAGGCTGTAAATTATGGACATATGAAGTTTTATTATTTAACATTGGCTTTGGAATTTCAACTAAAGAAGTATCAACAGAATTAAAAAAACTTTCAGATGCAGTATAAACCCTATGTTTCTCGCTCACCACTAACTCCCCTTCCTTCCCCTCTTCATCAATAGTTTTTATCGAATACATCTCCCCATTATTTTCAAATTCCTGCCTTTCCGTCGGCACTTGCCATTCTTTCTCGCCCGTCGAAGAATCAAGCGTCATAACTTTCTCATCGCCATCTAATTCAACAAAATAGTTCCATGATTTGATATAACATTTTTGAGAATTTTCAAACAAGCCGTCAGGGGTGGGAATCGAACCCACAAACCCCGAAGGGCACCGTGTATCAAGCGGTTGTAATAACCATTCTGCCACCCCGACGTTTTCATTCAAATGAACAGAAATATTTAAATACTCCTTATCATTACAATAAGTATAATCGTGTATCAATCGGTTGGGTTTAACTATTCTGTTTGAACCCACTTTCTTTTTTTCATTCTCAATGCTTCCATCATAATTTTTATCTTGTATTAAATTTTCATTTCTTTTCCCAATAATTATATTTTCATCATCAACATAATAATTCCCATTCTCAATTTCTTCAAGATAATCTCCACAATCAACTTCTTCAAGTGTCAAAATCTCCGTCTCATTATCATAACAATACCCGCTCACATCAGCAACAAGTGTATCATTCTCCCCCAGCGACGAGCGATTATCCATATTCATAAACAGAACAAGCGAATCATTCATCAAAGTAAAATTTGTTCCGTTCCAATTATATTTTATTTCATCAGGATATAATTCAACAATTGAAATATTCACAATCACCGTCGTATTGGGAGTAACAGTTGCATTCGCAGGTGTTCGAGAATCAAAATCAATTTGAGGAAATGTTAAATCTTTCACAAAGCTAACGATGGTAGAGTTTAATCTGTTTGAACTATCATTGCAATACACTGTCCAATTATTTGCATCAACTAATGATGTAACACTAGAGAAATTTGTTCCCATTGCAACAGTCGATGAATTAGTAAATCCCTTATCAGTAGAATACCAACAACTGCCTGGATTAATTTCAGAGTATGTGTAATTAATGACTGAAACATTATAATTATAAAAAGAGTTATTTGTTGGAAATGTAATAGTAATTAAGGGCGGAGCATCAACATAAAAAGTTCTCGTTTCTGTGTTATTTATATTATTTGAGGCATCTGCGCAATAGAATCTTGCTGTATGAGAACCTTCTCCTAAAGATGAATTGGTATGAGTATAATCATTTGCAACTGAATTTGTTAATGAAACATTAATAATAGTATCTATGGAATACGTGCAATTATCAACAACAGCCCCATCTGTTGCAGTTATATTAAATGTTATATTTCGTGTGCCTATAGTTGCATTTGCTGGTGCATTTATTATAACACTTGGTGAAATAGTATCATCGCTGATATTCAAAGGGTTTGCTGAACTCGTAAACAATAACGGCGTATAAAACGGATTAGTATAATTAGTTGCATTAAATCTATAATCAAGTATGCACATCGTTGAATCTTTATCTACTCGTAAATATTCATTGCTTGTATGCTGATAATCAGTATAGTTGAATTTTGCTCGACCTTTTATATACAATTTTGTAATCTCCGATGCTGAAAGCGAACGGTTGAATATCATGACTTCGTCGATGGAGCCGTTGAAATAAGCACTTAAAAGAGGGCGATGTCCTATTAGTACGGAAGATGCACCTGTACCAATTGCCCCAGTTATATTCGTACTATTTTCTTGTATTCCATCAACAAATACACTCTTAACTGAACCATTATATGTCCCTACAACATGATGCCATATTCCATCATTTATATCAGAACTACTTCCTAACCACACTAAAGAAAAAGGAGTTAAAAAGAATGAAAACTTATTTGTTGTTGAAGCATCAGCACCAATAGCGAGAAACCAAGAATCCTCATTTTTTGTTATAATATAATTACTAGTTCCATCAATGGTTTTCACCCATGCAGAAAGAGTTATGCTATTATTAATATTAAATATACTATTATGGGTTACATTCACATAATCATCCACCCCATCAAACGTCATCGCTCCCCCATATTTTCCAGTCGTATTCACCCGCACACCATTGAAAGCAGTCCCATTATTCCCCCTCCCACTCCAATCCTTAACAAGCGTATCATTCTCTCCTACTGTCGAGATATTATCAAAATGCATATACAAAACTAAAGAGCCATTCACTAAATTTTCCCCACCATAATCTGTTCCGTTATTTCGCACACCATCATTATTTAATCCACTTCTATCCGCAACTAATACCTTATCATTCACATATCCATCTTCCGCAAATGGCATCCATAAAACTAACCCTGTTGAATTTATTGAAGCATTTGCACTTCTACCCGATGCATTAATTTCTAAAATATCTGTTGCATTCAAGCTTCGGTTGTAAATGCGGACTTCGTCTATGGAGCCAGCAAATAAATTATTCGCTCCGGCACGACCATTTAATTGCAATGAAGCCGTAGTTAGAATGCTAGCTACAGAAGTGTTTGTCACGATGGTAGACGCGGCTGGGTTGCCATCGAGATAAAAAGTGACTCCATTTGCATCACTATTTCCCGAATATGTAAATAACACATGGCGCCATTGGCCATCATTGTGATTGGCAGAAGCATCAACTGTAATTCCTCCATTGTTGTAAATAAAGAACTCATATTTACCACTAACAGCCGTTCCTAATCCATAACCTCTATAGTTACCAGAATTTTCTTGCTTACTAATAAAATTAATACTTGAAGTCATAGAATGCTTAATCCATGCAGAAATGGTAAATGGAGTATTAAAATCAAAGGGCAGAGTATTTCCCAAATCCACATAATCATTCACCCCATCAAAACTTCCATACGTATTCGCTGTGAAATCCCAATCTTTGTATCCTTTGCTAACATTCCATTGTCCAATTCGTTTTGTCAAATTAGTGCTGAATAATTGCTGATCCTCTTCCTGCACACGAATCCAGCCAGCTGTCAGCGTCGTATTAAATGCTTTTAATTCCTGCTTGCCAGGATTTTTAAATCTGCTAGATTGATTTTGATATATTTTTAATATCTCGCTAGAATTTAATGAAGAATTAAATATCATGACTTCGTCGATGGAACCGTTGAAGAATTGCAGGGGTGTGAAAGAATTAATAACACCTAATGTAAGCGACGCATTATTAGTAACATTTGTTGCACTCGATTCAATAGTATAATTATCAAGCACTCCGTTGACAAAAATTTGCAATGCTGCAGGAGAGGTTGCATTTCTCACAGCGACGATATGTGTCCAGACATTACTTGAAATTGTGGCTATGCTAAATACCCTCGAATCAGGACCAACGCCACCAGTAATATTTCTCGTTTCAAAACTACAACGAGGACCTGCTTGAATATTTAAGAGATACCCAACATAAGTAGTACCTCCTGCATAATTATCTTTAGAAAGAAATCCGTCTAAGTTATCAGTAGGATCACCTGCTAATACCCACATACTAATTGCAAAAGGAGATAATCCAAAATCTAAATTATTTGCAGTACTCACATTAATATAATCTCCATCATTATCAAAACTAACCATTCCTCCATACAATCCAGTCGAATTATATTTACTCGTTCCATTATTAAATATAAATCTTCCGTCATTCCCATTCGCCGAATAATCATATGAAACATTTGCATATCTTGAAAAATTCTCATCAAACGACATATACAACACTAAACTATTGTAAGGCGCAACATCATTGTTAATTGTCAGATGCGAAAAATTATTTTCTTGGGTGACGTTGGTATCGATTGATTCGCTTGAAGAGAATGTTGAAATGGTGTACGCAGCAAAAATAACCACAACTCCAACTAAGATAATTAAAAAAATCATTATCAAATTATATTGTTCATGTCTCTTTTTTTTCTCCACATCACTCGCTTCTTTTTTTTTCATTGTTTCATCTTTTTTCTGGATTTTTATTATTAAATCAATTGCACTCCATGTGTTACTACGTCCTTAACTAAAGGATCTCGTTTATTTTTATAAAAATCTTTGCCAAAAAAATGTAATTCAATAGTTTTGTTATGTCTCTTTTCTAGTGTATGCAGAGAAGATTTGAGTGCCTTTTTATCAGATTCCTCAGTAATAATTGCAATATCAATATCAGATTTCTCAGTAAATATAAGTTTTGCGTAACTGCCAAATAAATAAACTGCCGAAATATTTGCAAAAGATAAAAGTTCAAAATAAATGTCTAAAATAATAAAATATTCCCGCAAAGGAAGATGTTTTAATTTTGTATAATGCGCTTGAATAAGGGCTAAAAGAGTTTTACTACTTTTTTCTTCAAAATTAAGATAATAATAATTTTTTTCTTTCTTTAAAATAGTAAGATTAACAAGCTTGAATAAAGTTTTGTTAAGAATAATGTTATTAATGTTGGTTTTCTCCTGTATAAGCGTACGTTTAAGATGAGATCCAGGAGAAACTCCGAAAACCGTCAATACTTTTATTACATCTTTATCAAGTGTGCCGATCATGCTACAAGCTCCTTTATTTTATGTATATAGAGCAATACATCTTTGTAAAAAATTCTTGCTCGTTTTCTATATTCTTCCTTCAAAAATGCACTGCCAGTATAATATTGCACCTTTGTTCTTTCTTTTTTTGCTTCTTCCAAATCATTGGCGAGAAGCAAAAATTCCCTATATCCATTGTTTAAAGACTGACTCAACTCTTTATTTTTTAATAATGCCCTCAATACTATAATCGTAGTTGCATGCACTTTAAAATCTATTTTTATCTGAAATTTTTTTGCTATAAACAATTTAGTTATATCATGCAGGGCATAATAGCCAGAAATGATGCTCCATCGAGGAAACTCTTCGATTGTTTTTTTACAATGTTCTAAATTATCAGTATCAAAAAGTCGCTGAAAATTCTGCGGACTAAAGTCCGCAGTTTGTGCGACTTTAGGATGCTCAGGAATGCTCATCCGCACACTGAAGTGTGTGGTTTTCGCAACAGCATTCCTGACATAAGAACTTTCAAAAAAGTTAATATATCTTCCCACTTCTAATTCATTAATTCTGCTAATCACCTTTTTCTTAAATAAAGTATAAATTTTTACCATTTTATAGTATTTTTAGTTTTTATTTTTATAAAATTTACCATTTTATAGTATTTTTTAAAATAAGGAATGTCTGTAAAAGAAGGAAATATAAATTCCAAAACAGATGCGGCAAAAATAGCAATAACTCCTAAAACAATGATTAAGAATATCATCAAAAAATTATATCGTTCGTTTCTTGTGTTCTCATCTAATATGTTCATCTCTTTTTTCATTTTTTATTTCCGATTAACTAATTAATTTCACCAGTAATGAAATTATATGTTCAAACTCCTTTTTATTCTTTTGATAAAAATCCATCGGAATATCTTCCCCATAATAACTAAGTCTATTGCGAAAATAGGACATCTGAGAAATAAGATAGCTTTCTTTTTCATACTGAGGATTATTTTTATAAAAAAAACTTATCAGACACTGATGATTTTTAGATCGTAAACCATTTTTTAATAAATATCCAATAAGAAGCTCTTTAATCACCTCATAATAATCTTCAACAACAAAAGATATTGTTTCAGTATTCACCGTTGTATTTCGTGCGCGCGTAAGTCGTAATAATGCCTTTTTCTTGAGTGACTCTATTCTTTCAGCATCAATTTCTACTCTTCGTATAAAATCCTTTTCACATTCCCTCCAATGCATTATTTCTGTGATAATCATTTTATTTTAAAGCTCCCAAAAAGTTTAATGCCATTCACAACATTATTCAACAGTTCTTTATCTAAATCGTGCATATCTGAATTTACAAGAAGCTGGATAGGATGTTTCAAAATTCCCTCAAATTTTTTTAAAGAAAATTCTTTTTTCACAAAACTTTCTACAAACAAATCTATATCACTTTCCTTGACTGATTCTCCTTTTCGCACACTTCCAAAAAGAATGATACAAGAAGGATTTAATTTTTCAATAAGCTCTTCAAGCAATCCAGACGCAACAATCTTTTCTAGATAATAATTAATTTTCTTTATTTTGAAAATAAGGGTAGTTTCAGCTTGATTCTCGACGGTTATCATTTTTTCTTTTTTAAGATTAATTAATTGCTTATGAACAGTTGCTCGTGGTATTTTAGTTAATTTTTCAATCTCACGAATAGTAAATCTGCGAGTAGGATATTCATAAAAAACCTCAAGCATCTTCTGATAGTTATCCTGTCTCATTGTATAGACTTAAGTCTCAAATAAGAGACATCTCCTTTTTTGATTTCATTTCTCTTCTGCTCGGGCATATGTTTTACCTCTTGTCTTGTCATATTATTTCACTTTTTCTCCTGTTCTCTTTTTTTGAACAAATGTTCTTATTTTGTGAACGAATAGTTTTGCTTTGGAAAGAATTTCTTGGGCTTCTTCTCTTGATGTTTTCTCAATATCTCGATAAATGAAATCATTTCTTTTTTTCCGTACTGTATCAAAATAACCCGCTAATTCTTTGTCAAAACCCGCTTGCACTAAAAATTCAAATACATTCTTATGATGTTCTTTTCCGATTGCACGATACCATAAATGGTTCATCAGTTTATTGCTGATTCTAAAAATGGAGTTATACGCTATCGGCATTACTTCATCATATCGTTCCATTTCTAATCCTTTTTTTGCAAAATCAAGGCTCTTCTCAATAGAATCAGAAGAGAATTCTTTCTGTTCAACTTTTTCAATTTTCCCTTCATCTAATAATTTTTGCAAGTTCATTTTTATCACCTCGTATCATAATAATCCCCTTTTTGAAAATATCCCGAATAAAACCACTTTTTTTCTCTTTTTTGAGATTATTAATTGTCCAAACAACAGGATTAATATCTCGCTTCAGGATATCCTCAAAAGGTTTTATTTTTTTATAAACATCAAATGAAGATATTTCTCCTATAACCATAACGTCAACGTCACTTTGTTCATTATAATCTCCGCGTGCAAAGCTTCCAAAGAGAAAAACATAATCTGCGGTAACATTCTTAAAAGCTTCTTGTAAAGGATACAAAAGAAAGTCTGTTTTTATAAAAATATTTTTCAAATCTTCGAGATAATTGCAGTAAGTATTAAGTGTTATCGTTCCTTTATCATTTTTTAAAATTCCTATAGCAATAAGATTATCAATTTCTTTTTTTACGGCACTGCTGGTTATTTTTAATTGTCGTGATACTTCTCGAATATAACTCTCTTTTTCTCTAAACAAAAAAAACTCGAGAATTTTCACTCTGTTTTTTGATGTAAATAATTTTTCTATCATGCTCCCTTCCTCTTCAAATAATGCAATTTACAATTTCCAATAGTGCGAATGTCGATAACACCCATGCCATCAAGTTTCATGAGCGCCATTGCGGCAGTAATGCGGGAAACTTTTATTTTTTCAGATAATTCCTGAATAGTCAATCCACGAGCATCTTTTTTAAGAATATCTTTAATGCCTTCTATAACCTCGTCAATTTTTGACATATATACATTAGTGATAATTATTAGTAATTGTTCTAATAAATCTATTATCACTTATCACCATCTTTTTATTTTAGTAATTAATAATAATCAATCATGTACCAATTAATTCTATTAATTACTATTAATATATAATTAAAAAAGGATTTATAAATATTTGCAAAAAAATAATGAAAATCAACTACCCCCGTTCGCCACCGGCTCACTCCGCAGCGAGCTGTGGGGTAAAACGATTTAATGTAGATTACGTCAAAACATATTCGCCGCTTAAAATGCGGCCTGGATATACAATAATGCCCTTCTTAGATATAATTTCAAGTTCAACAACTTTTCGCATAAAGTCAGCTCCGCGCATTTTTAATATTTCAAGGGCGCGTTTTCGTTCTTTCCCTCTATAAAAAACATTATACAAAACAATAATGCCATCACTCAAAAAAGAAACTGCTTCCCCTTTTTCAAAAAAAGTGGTGCCAATATGAGACGGCGCGCTTGTTTCCCGAATCAGAAACGAGGTGATATTATGTCCTTCAAGATATCTAAATAATTGCTCCATATAGATTCTAAATCTGCTTTCCTCTCCAGAGAACGCGCTCCCTATGCTTGTTAATGAATCCATAAAAATATAATCTGGCTGAAAATCTTTTGGAATTAACACCGGCTGCACTTCAACAAGCAATTCTTTTTTTGCTTCGCTTAATAATGCTTCAACACTTCTGGCTATGTCCAGCGCATTGAATCGTTTGATATAAAGTAATTTCTTTTTTTCATATTCTTCCGGATCAGCGCCAAAACCATGCATATGCACTTTCAGGCGCGCTTCCGGCTCTTCAAAACTCATGTATAATACTTTTTTTCCTTGTTTACAAAAATTTTTTGCAAGATGTAAACAAAAAACAGTCTTGCCGCTTCCCGGTCCGCCTTCAACAAGAAGAGAGCTTCCTCGAGGGATGCCGTCTGTTAATAGCTCATCAAAACCGGAAATATCTGTTTTAATAAAATCAAATTTCGTTTTTACTATAGATTGTTTCGAGGAAGGCAAAAAAGCGCCCTTGCTCGTCTTTACAGAAGAAGCTCTATCATGCAATGTAGGTTTAGGATTCATGATTTCTCCCTCAACATATAATAATCATTCAAAAAAATATATTCCATCACCATCTTTACAAATACTAATAAGAACTTATTTAAAAATCTTTGTGAAATGTTAAGTCATAATCAACGACATTAATTTTTGACCATTTTGTCGTTGATTTATTAGGGAAAGACGCGATTCTTTCACTATAACCTGAAATTGTCCAAGAATCAAATTAATATTTTTTTGGGTCTTGACTGCGCGTGGTTTTTCCGCCGCCCTTCTTATAGCGATTATATCTGGCTTTTGCTCGCTTGTCATTTTTCGATTTTCGCTTATCACCAAATGAATAGTCCATAATACAACAAAAAGAATTGAATATTTAAATTATGCCGTCGGATTCCATTGACATCTTAATGCAAAACACTCTGATCCGCGATAATGATAATTACTATAGAGGACTTTGAATAACCCCAATTTCCGAAGGAAATCTCTTCAAAGTCCTTCTTAGAGAGTTTTAAGATTGAGGTTATTCAAAACTCTCTATATATAGAAGGGGCTATTGGTGAACCGCGGCAGATTCCCTTGATCTACGGGCAGGTTATTAGCGCGCATTTTTCCAATCCAACATTTTCATTTTCAAGTTTAGAGCAGGTAATTGGTTGTTTATTTTTAGCAGCATCAGTTTCATCAAACACCACCCTTCGCGTTCGTGTGCAATAATCATAACTTGACTGCGTTGAACACTCAATTTGACAGCTTTGTACAACAGTTTGAACATTAATTTTACCGTCGCCTAAACCCGTGATTCTGCTGAATAAATCTCCCCATCCAACAGTAAATCCATACACAAGAACAACAAGAACAATAATGGCAAGAATTATAACAACAAGCGTGCTAATAGTTATGTTCTGAGCATATTTATTCCTGCGTAACCCTCTTTTCATTTTCTTACTAATCATTGATTATTTAAAAACCTTACTGACCTGTACAGTATCTCCGCATAAGCGGTTTTGTTCTGTCTTAAAAATATATTTTGAACTGTCAATCAAAACCAATCTTTACATATATCGTCGATAAAACAAAACAGCGTGGGTGGGCGAACAATTTTATTTTGGCAAATTGAATAAAAATAGCAAAATAGAATTGTGAGATGGTGAGCGGAAGGTGGCGGGGCAAAAGTCTGTGCGGAGATACTGCCTGTAAAAAATGGCAAAACTAATTGCTCGAACAGAACATAAGCGACACTTCAAGCAAAACAAACCTTACTGAATTTTTTTCCGAAATGCTTCATCATAAACATAATTTATTTGTATCAAATTTTTTTCTTTTCTAATAACAAACGGCACATACAATGCAATTTCTCCATTCTCAAAACTCACACTCTCAATACCTAACATTTCTAACTGCGCTAATTCACTTATAAAATAACTTCCGTTCTCATAGCGATACGTCACTGCATTTTTTTGAAATGTCGTTAAAAAAGTTTCTGTATTTGTATTTTCACCAAATTCGTCGACACTTCTTTCAAAAATATCTTGAATATAAAAATGAAGCAAAAATCTTTTTTCATTCATTTCATGCACAAAGGCATGTAAAAAAATAGTTTCGTGTAATTCTTTATTAACGTTATTAAAATAAAATAACGCAAGTATGCTTAATGATGCTGCGGCAATAACTAATAAAACAATAGCTGGTGAAACTGCTCGTCGGGAAAAAAATAAATTACTCATGCGCGCACTCCTTGCTCATGCGAAAATTGATGGTAAAATGAAATTGTTTATATATAAAAGGGTACGATTGTGTCGAAGTATAGCGTAACAGCGACGCATCATCATCATGAAATTGTACAGCTTCATAAGATTTTAAACCATCGCGCGTTACAATGCCAAAAGGCACTGCAAGAAAATATTCTCGATCACACCGTAACGATAATTTTTTTTGCAAGATTTTAACAAGTTCTCCTTCTTGTAATTGCCGATGCGCGTCAATAAGTGCATCCCAATCATCTTCATCAAAACCTTTGGCAAACATCTGTCCTCGTAATTGCATCGACGGCATTTGCATGCCAAAAACATTCACTATATTTTTGCCGTCTTCATTCGTAATGCGCATAAACGAATCAAGCGTTTGATATATTCCATCCATCACCCGCATATTTTTTCCATCAATGATCATTTCTTCTTGCAATAAAAGAAGCATATTTTTTTCTATCGGTGAAGAAATTTGCTTTATTTCAATTGCATCGCTTTGAGTCAAACTATATTTCCCAAACAGCAGCATCGTAAAAAAAACAAAAAAAGCCATGATAAAAATAATAAGCCCAACTGCAATAATCCAAGTAAATAAACTGTCAACACCGCCGCGGGCATTCATTTTCAAAATCATCTTCCTCCTCCTTCGCGAACACCGCTCACAATTTTTATGACATAATCATCTCTGACAATTTTCGTGCGAAAACACTGCGGCAATTGTTCGCCTTTCAAATCACACAAAACAGAAAAATCGCGATTGCCGCTCTCAATTTTTTTTATGAGTGCCGCATCTTTAAAAATCTCAATCCGGATATAATGATGCTCATTGTCTATAATTTCTCGATTTAAATCTGCTGCAGTAAAAATATCAAAACCCTCTTTCAAGACATTCTGATTAAAACCATTGCCGTCGGTAAAAACCCCTGAAATTTTTTCCGATAAAATGCTCGCTTCTACTAATGCCAGGTTTTGCTGATTCTGATAAAATAAATAAACACCTAAAACAATTCCTGCCGCAATAATAATAAAACATAAAAAAAACATGCCGCTGTCTGCCAATTGAGTATATGCGCACTTGTTCATTGATTTTTTCATTGAGATATTTTTTCCTCCGGTTCAAAAGAAACACTCCGCAACAATAATAATCGTTTTTCTCCGTCTATATTCCATACAATATGCTGATCATTAAAAAAAGTGTATGAATATCCCGAATCACTGTTCAATCGCACAAAAACAGTATGGTCACTATTATTAATAAAAATAAATTCTCCTGCATACCGATTTTTCGTTGCAAGATTATACAATCGAGTTATATCAATAGAAACATCCATTGCAGGCTCCATTGCGTCAATCACCAATGCAAATTCTTGGCTTAGCAATTTTTCATAGAATGCGGTGTAGGAGCCATGATACACGACATAAAATCCAATGCCGACGGTAAAAACAACAATAAGAATAATAAAAACAACCAGTTCAATTAAAGAGGTTTCAGCGCGACGATTTGTTTGATTCATATTACGGTGCAATATCAAAGCTGTAAATTTTTTGATCTTGTAATTTTTTAACATCAAACGGCTGCACCGACGGAGGATAATAAGTGTATTTGTTAGGATATGTATAGGCAAATACATAACTGCCGGCAACAAAAGATGTCGCACCAATTGTTGTTGCGCTTGTTAATAATAAAACGCCAATCGGCGCGCCAATTCCAGTCGCAATAAGGCCAACCCCTGCAGGAATTGCTGCGGCAGTGCCAATTCCTAACGCCCAGCTTTTCAAAGTTCCTTTTGGTTCCATAATTGCCATAATAATATATCCTCTCTCTTCAGAAAGAGGTATACCGAAATTTTTAGGATCAACATTCTTTTCAATTTTTCCTTGTTGTTGCAAATGAGTAAATAATAAAACTGAATCGCGAGAGTTTGTAAACCCAGGATACAAATATTCTAAATAACTTTTTCCGTTCTGTAATTTCTTTTTCTCTAACGTAGAATACAATTCACTATACGAAATACTCTCAATCGTCTGTTTTGCTTTTTCATCAAATGCAAATCGAGTGCAAATGAGTCCATAGTTCACGGTTTCTAATTTACGCGGCATAAAATCTAATTGTCCTTCACCAAGCATGTAATGACATGCGCGCATGGATTCAGCTAAGGTATTAAGAATTGTTGCTTTTGCTGATGCTGCTTCAGTCGACAGTTTTACAATACGCACAGGATTATCTTTACTGTTTGAAAGAATACAATCCCCGCTCATGCTAAAACAAATTTTTTCTGTCTGACATTGTAATGGTACAACGCTCGCAGAATCAACAAGTCCAAATTTTACGCTAGCGCGATAAATAATAGATTGTCTGCATGCTTCTGTGTCAATCACCGTCGGAAAAGAGAAAAAATATAAAAACGCTAAAATAACGCCAAAGCTAATAATAACAACGATTGTAGCAACAAGCGTAGTTGTCATAACCTCCCCCTGTTCACTTCTTTTTTTGCGCATGGTTATAGTCAACGACTTTGGCATTTTCCCAGTTTGTCAAATAAAAAGCATTTTCAAATTATTATAAAATAGTAAATACTTTTTGTTTTTGTTGACTAGATAGGGAAAGACGCGAGTCTTTCACTATATATAAAGTTTTTCGATTTATTAAAGTTTGGCTTAAAACAGTATCTCCGCTTAATTGGTTTTGTTCTGTCTTAAAAATATATTTTGAACTGTCAATCAAAACCAATCTTTACATATATCGTCGATAAAACAAAACCGCTTCAGGTGGGTGGTGGGCGGAAAATTCCAGCTCATTTGGTGGAAGAGCAGATTCAATCGCATTCGTTGAGCTGATTTTTTATAGAGGACTTTGAATAACCCACATTTCCGAAGGAAATCGCGTCAAAGTCCTTCTTATAGCCAACGACATTAATTTTTTTCGTTTGTCGTTGTCTACAAACATTTTGTTTGGAGAGATAGGAAATAACAAATAAAAGTACGAAAATTAATGTTATTTCCTATAGCTTATTAGAAAAAGACGTAAGTCTTTTTCTATAGAGAAGTTTGAATAAATAGGATTCTGAAATTTACAACGTCCAATAGTTGTAAATTTCAGCGTTTCAAACTTCTTCTTAGAGAATTTTGATAATTTTGCAAGATTCTCTATAGAAAGTTTTGAAATTGAGGTTTTTCAAAACTCTCTATATTCCCATTCTCTGCAATAAAAAATAAAGCCCCATCAATAATATGAGAAAAAAAATAATCCATAAAATCCATTTTAAAAATGGCTCCATCTGCGCTTTTCTAGAAAAATGTTTCGCGTTCATTTTTTTTGTTCCGCGCGTTTAATAACAATAAAATCTCCTTGTGGAAAAATACGTAACACTTCTATGCTTTGTAATTCCAATACACTCTCAATTCTCTCTGCAACTATCGCCTTATTTTCCTGCTCGCCATAGGTAACCCGTTCATCAAGTGAATAACCTGAAAAGATTTCTTCCTCAACAAAAACATCAAAAGAAAATGAACTGCATTCTCTTTTGTCGGTGCATTCTACATTCTTACAAAAACAAATACATCCAATACCACCGCGGCAATTTCCTTGTGGAAAATCATTATCTGGAAAACTCCGTAAATACCACCCCGTTTTAGGAAATAATTCAATAATTTTTTCCTGCCCTTCCGTCGATGATTGCTGAATAGCCAGAGTCAGTGTTTCAAGTTGCGTCTTCATTGTTGCTGCTTCACTATCTGCCTTCACGAAAAAAAATAATTTCGCCGCAAACCCCAATAAGATAACTACGCAAATGACTGCCAACACAATTTTTCCCGTATCTTCAGTGAGCCACCCAACGCCTGCTCGATTCATATTTTTTTCTCCCGCACAACACCACGTGAAATCTGATTAAATTTATCAATAAGTCCGTCAAGATCACGCAAACGCGCATCATTCGCAGCATATACTTCATTCCAATTCGTTCCAATCTTCACATGCAGCGCTTCCTTACTTTTTACAATACGTTCCACAATTTTTTGTAAACCTTTTTCGGGATTTTGTTGCACAGAAGCAAGCGCATTTATCAAAT
Organism: Candidatus Woesearchaeota archaeon; assembly: GCA_964365195.1. GTDB lineage: Archaea > Nanobdellota > Nanobdellia > Pacearchaeales > GW2011-AR1 > ARS1285. Next base: position 3,829 of record CAYIPM010000001.1, on the reverse strand, counting down.
TTTTATTGCGATCAAAAAAAGGTTTATATTCTCTAGCAGTAAAGATGTAGCTTTCAGCGGTTAACCATCCCTCTTTATCTCGGGATATATCTCTAAACCAGCGCCATCCAATAGATTGACCTTTTTTTTCGCCGACGGCAATAAGAGCAGTATCATACCATAAAAAAAGCGTATCGTCTGTGTCTTGGATTTCATACACAATCAATTCCGGCCTTTCCAAAAAATAATGTCCTTCCCATGCAACAGTTGTATTTTGTTTTCCAAACGTCGGAAAAATATCTTTAATGTTTCCAATAACATCAAAATAATATAATCCTCCAATCACAATTGCTAAAACCAGAACAATGATAATAAAATTGACAAGGGTACCAATTGATTTTTCTTCGGACATTTATCCTCCCCTAATAAAATCTTTAATAAATGATAAAGCGTTCTGTCCTGTCTGCGTTAAATAAATGATGGCAACAACAGAAATAACTAAAACAATAACTGCCACTATAAGCCAAAATAAAAATTGTAATGAAACTTCTCCTCGTTCACCATTTCCACTCTTTTTTTTCATCATCATATGATTACAGAGGAAAGAATCATTTAAATGTTTTTATCTAACCAAAATCGTCGAGATATCAAGCAATTTTGTTCACCTCTCTGATGGGTGGGAGGGTCGAGTAACTTCACGAGACTATCAAAAAATAAAACGAGGGAGATTACGAGATAGGGAGGAAAACTTTAAGTGAACAAAATTGCGAGTTATAGTCAACGACTTTAATATTTCCCCCAGTTTATCAAACAAAAAGCATTTTCAAATTATTATAAAATAGTAAATGCTTTTTGTTTTTGTTGACTAGATAGGGAAAGACGCGATTCTTTCACTATAAAATGAATTCTATCCCCCAATGCCCCGCACCGCAATGCTTGCAAGCAAAGAAAGCGATACAATAGAGATAAAGGCAATGAGTAAATACAAAAAACTACCCCGTAATAAGTTTCTTGATAATTCATACGTCGAGCGCAATTGATCCTCTCCAGAATCAATCGTAACAAGCGCGCCAGACAAAATAAAAATAATTTCAATAATATACAGGCCAATAAAAATTTGCATAAAATACGGAGGAATCATTGCAGTGATATCAAATAATTGAGTTATATTCGATAAATTTCCTAAACCGCTAATTGCTGCTTCACCTTGTAATGCAGAAAGTGTTTTTATTTTCGCTAAGATAGCAGTGATCATGCTTGACAGACCAATGACAATGCCTGCCAAGAGTGGCGCAAGAAATGTCATGTTGCTTTTCATATCGCTGACAACATCAGCAAGTAAATCTTGCAAACGCTCATTAATTTTTTGAATATTATGAACATAATCAGAAATGCTCATCAAACTTTCAGCAGCAACGTGCAAACCCTTCTTCACACTCTCAATTAAAATGCGCATGCTTGTTGCAATTAAATTGCTCGGATAATACACCAGTGCTCCTCGTCGAGGATCAAAAATTGCCGACTCTAAACTCATGCCCATTGATTGAATATTTGTCGTCACAATTTTAAAAAATTCACTTGTTTTTTGTCCGCGTGTACTGGCAGCAACTTTTGCAAATGCAATTTCCGCTGGGATGCCGTCGCCAAGTCGATTACCCAATGAGAATAAACCGCTCGTAAATTCTTTTTCTAGCGCTTCAGTTTCATTCCGAGCAGTGATAAGATTTTTCGTCCGCATAGAAAACGCAATAATAAAAAAAAGTGAAATCGACAGAGGCACACATAAACTCAAAAGAAGCGCAAAAAATCCAAACGGGCCAATAACTCCCGCTGCACTTGCGCTAAAATCAAATGCCTTTTCGCCAAAAATTTTTAATCCAAAATCGCTTAAATTAAAATCTTGTGGCAAACCAATCAGCGTCGGTAATTTTGTATATCCAAAAATAAGCGGCAGAATTCCCAGCAAAAAAATAGGAAAACAGATAAAAAATGCAATCCAATAACCGCGCTTGGATTCATACTGATAATAATACGGATTTTTTTCTAAGAGTGTTGTATCTCCATAACCGCCTGGTCGTTTGAGTAACACCTGCGAAGTCAAATAAAAAACAAAAAATGGAATAATGATATTAAAAAAAACAAAAATATGGTATGAACGAATGCTTCCTCCCAATAATACTGAAGCAAGCGGCAAAAGTGCTAATCCCAGCGTCGGTAAAACAATGCCAAGCATATAGATATTTGATAAAGGAGACTTGATTGTGTGCGTATATTGCAGCATGCGTTCATACACGCCGTCGAGAATTACTTTAAGCGCGCGTTCTAATATTTGCACGCGGCGCGCATCATTTGGTTCATACAGACTGCTTTCAATCAAGTGAAAACTTTCTATAAATTCAATGCTTGATTCTTTCCAAAATTCCAAATAATTGTCAAGACTATCTTTAATATTTGAAAATCGTCCAGTTTCTACGTCCCAGATAATTTTTCTAAAATCTAAAGCTAAAGGTGCTTCTAAGTGTTGTGCAACAAAACCAATGGCGCGCTCCAAGTTACTCGTATGCTTCATATAAATCACCGTATACAAAACTGCTGGGACCATCTGGCTGCTTGCTTTAAGTTTCCAGCGTGTTGCAAATCGTGCCGGTGCAGAATATAAATAATAAAAAAGAAAACTGCTGAATAAAGAAATTAAAAATAAAAAAAAGAGGGGAAAATCGCCCAGAACAGCCCCCTGCAAAAACCAATACGCAACCGACGATAAAACACCAATAAAAAATAAAATAAACGCGCTCATTGCAGCATATCCAACAACATCTGCAGGAGTTATAGAAAGATGTGCTGTCGCTAAATGCATACTTATTCGCTGTTCGTCTTTAGGCGCAAGACGAAACGTGATCATGCCGCCGATCTGTTTTGCCCATCGCTCATAACGAGAAAGAGAAGGCATGAGTTCTTCTTTAAACCGAGCATATTCAATGGAGCCATTCGTGCTAAAATCAACATTCACAGCATTACTGTTTATTTCTTTCTCAATTTTTTGGGAATATTTTTTTAATACATCGTCGACATTCATATAAACCTCTTCCTAAGATTCATACATAAAATCAATTAATAAAACTTCTCATTGAAAGAAAACAAATAACAATCACACATCACTCATCTCATACTTGATTTTCTCTATCTTGCCAAGCTTATCAGAAAGTCTGTCAATTTTTATCTGAGTGCTTTTTTTATTTTCTGTTAATCGCGTTTCTTTCTCCAAAAGTTTCGCAATTTTATTTTTTAATTCCTCTTCTTTCAAATGAGCTTTTTCAACAGTGCAATCTAATCCAGAAATCTGCTTTTTGAATTTTCTTTTTTCTTTTTTTAAATAAACTAACTCTTTGTTGATGTCAGCAATTGCTTCACGCAACAGCGATTTGTTATCTAAAGAAGCTTTATTTTTTTTCATGCATCCTCTTTATTATAGTCAACGACCTTTATTTTTCCTCAGTTTGTCGTTGACTAGATAGGGAAAGACGCGAGTCTTTCACTATAACTATACGACAGCTAATTTATAAACATTTTCATTGGTATTTTTTATTGCTCCAAATGGGTTAATACCTCCTTGCTTGCAATTATTTTTCGTCGTTCCAATTTGGAGGCTTAAGAAATACCTCGCAGCTTGCGGACAATTTTATTTTTCAAATAGACAAAAATAATAAAGAAATTGCCTAAATTTTTGCTATCTCTGCAACAGGCTATAGTAAAAGACATAAGCTTTTTACCATATTTGTATGTCTTTCACTATATTCAGTATCTCCGCATAAGCGGTTTTGTTCTGTCTTAAAAATATATTTTGAACTGT